>CAYJOG010000292.1:0-4425 GCA_964371695.1 uncultured bacterium | reverse complement strand
GCCTGTCCAAAGTGGGCCATGTTTCACATAACCCACTTTTCAAACAGGCTCTCAGATCAAGCGAACAGCCATAGGGGTCTCAACCCGCGCTCACGCCCCGCGTGTGGCGGCGGTGATGAGGGCGGGGTTGTCCCACAGGCGGCTGGCCAAGCCCCCCAACTGGCGCACCAGGGCGGGGTCCTGACGGGTTTTGGCCAGCACCATCAGGCCTTGGGCATAGGCCACCATGGCCTTGGCCACCAGGGGAATGTCGGCAAGATGCACTTCTCCCGCCGCCACGGCCTCGTTCATGGCGGTTTCAAAATAGGCCGCGTACTCGTCAAAAATCTGTGTCAGCTTCAGGCGCACCGATTCATCCCCCAGGCTCAGTTCCACACCCAGATTGCCAAAGGGACACCCCTTGAACGGCATTTCCATGTCCATCTCCGCCCATTCCGCCAACGCGGCAAAATAGTGCTTCACACGGGCCACCGGCGGGCGGGAAGGTGCAAAAATCGGCTCCAGATAGTCTTTTTTGGTTTTTTCCCAAAGGGAATCCAGCATCGTCAGGGCCAGCTCCTGCTTGCTGTCAAAAAAGTAATAAAAACTCCCTTTTTTGACACCTGCTGCCTTGCACAGGTCGGCCACGCCCACCTGGTGATAACCACTGGCATAAAAAAGCTCCTCGGCGGCCTTTAGAAGGCGTTCTTTCGCGTCACTGGTGCGTCCCATACGAGCCGGGGATTTTGAACGGAAGTGATATACAAAGTAAAGAGAGAAATTAAATTAAGGCTAAAATAGTCCTTTTTTTGACGCCGCAGATTACTTTTTCAGGCCGCGTATCCAGTTGCGCCGCTCGGCGGGGTCGGTTTCTTCCAGGCTGCGCAGCAGGTTGCGGGTTTCGCTCACCATGCGGTGGTGCATTTCCTTGGCCTGATTCTGGGCTTCTTCCAGCGCCGCCACCTGACCCTTGAGGCCAGACAGCGAATGCACGGCGTCTTCGAGCATGGCGCGCTGGTCTTCCTGGGCGGTGTCGGCGGTGCGCAGAAACTCCCGCAGGCGTTTGTCCACCACTTCCAGTCGGCCGTCCACCGATTCAAGCACCACGCGGCTTTCGTGGCGTTGTGTGCGCAACTGGTGCAGGTGCTGTTCCAGATGCTGGCCAATCACCTTGAGCAGGTCGTCCAGATGGGTTTCGAGAGCCTTGATGTCTTTTTGCCCCACACCTGGGGGCGGGGGCGGTGGCGCTGGGCGCGAAATTTTTTCGTGCAGGTCCGCCAGCAGCAGCAGGGCCTGAGAGAGGGCGAAGGAGGTTTCATGGTGGGCAGGGGCGGCAGCCCGCACGGGGGCAGGGGCGGGAGCAGCCGGGCCGCTGCCCAGCACAGCGTCGAACAGCGCCTGACCGGGTTTGCTGTGGGCGAGCAGTTCGCGGATGAAAGCCTCGCTGTGGCCCTTGGCATAGAGTCGGGCCAGCACCTTGAGGCGCAGCAGGGCGTCGTCTTCAAACACCGGCTTGCCGTTTTTGTCTTTGGGGCCCACAAAACCGCCATGGGTCGCCAGCCAGACCTTGAGTTTGGCTGGTGTCACCGCAAAGCCTGTGTCTTTAAGCAGCGAAAGCGTTTCTTTTTCCGTGAAGTAAGCGATGAGTCTCTCCGTGGGGGTCCAGATGGACCAAAAACCATAACACACCCCCAGCCGGCAATAAAGATGCTTGCGCCGCCCCCAGCCCCCACTAAACTACCCCGACTGCTCCCGGCTGTTGCCGAGGAGGAAAGGAGCAAGCGTGAGTCTTTCGACTGTCCGCATTCTCACCGCCGGCGAAGTCATGGTGGAATTCATCCGTGAAGAACGGGATATCCGCCTGACAGAAGACGGCACCTTCCATGGCCCCCACGTGGGGGGGGCGCCGGTGAACTTTGCCGCCGCCATGGCCCGCCTGGGTGTGGAGGTGAGCTTTTTGGGTGGCATTGGCGAGGACGAGTTCGGCAAATACGTGCTGGAACGTCTGGGCAAGGCCGGCCTGAAAACCAACTGGGTGATGCCCGTGGCGCGTTACACCACCGGCATGGGGTTCATCACCTATCTCAGCGACGAAACCAAACACTTCGTCTATCACCTGCAACGCTCGGCGGCGGGCCAGCCCGCCATCGAAAACTTCGACCTGGATGAAGTGGTGCGGGGCGTGGAGTATTTCTTCATCAGCGGGTCGTCATTTTTCCACAAGAACATCTATGAACTGATTGTGGAACTGGCCCGCCGCGTGAAGGCGCAGGACGGCAAGATCGTGTTTGACCCGAACTACCGCGAGGAACTGCTCTCGCCCGCCACCTTCCGCCGCCAGTGCGAGCCCATTCTGGCCATGACCGACATTCTGCTGCCCAGCGGCAACGAACCGCAGTTGCTCATGGACAACCCCAGCGCCGAGCGCGCCTGCCGCGAGCTGATCGCCAGCCGCGACATGAAGTTCGTGAGCCTCAAGCAGGGGGCCGAGGGCGCGGTGATTTACCGCGAAGGCGCCAAAGACGTGGTGCGGGCCGAGCCCATGCCCCGCGAGCACATCGCCGACACCACCGGCGTGGGCGAAGTGTTCGACGCGGCGTTTCTCTATGCCTATCTGGGGGGACTCACCCTGCATGAATCGGTGGAGTTCGCCAACCTCACGGCGGCCATCAGCCTCACCAAAAAAGGCGGCGTGAACAGCGCCGTGAACTTTGAGGACATCGAAGGCTACAAAAAGAACGAGTCCCGCCTGGGCATGCTGGCCCAGCAACTGGCCCCCCGGGGGGGCGAAGACGACGAGTTTGTCGAAGAAGACGATGAGCCGGATTTTGACCCCGAAGAGGCCGAGGAGGAAGAAGAAGACGACGACAAGCCCAAGAAGAAAAAAACCGCCGCCAAGGCCAAGGCCAAAAAGAAGTAACGCGGAGGCGGGTGGTTTTTCCCCCTCTCCCCTTTATGGGGAGAGGGTTGGGGTGAGGGGTCAAACAAAAATCAAAAACCATTTTGTTCTTCACTGGGATGAAGGCATCGCCGTTACTCAGGTAAAATTGCTCCCTCCAGGCATCTCTCAGTTTCAGCCATGAAACCCCTCGGCCTTTCGGACTGTTTTGTTTATCCCGCCGCCCAGCCCGTGGGAGAAAACGCCCTGTGGATGCTGCACGGCGCGGGGGGCAACCATCAGCACTTTCTGGGCTTGGCGCGCCTGCTCAAACCCGTCATCAACTGCGTGCCGGTGGACCTGCCCGGCCACGGTCGCCACAAAGGCCCGCTGGCGGCGAGCGTGGAGGACAACGCCCGCGCCCTTTTGCGAGCCATGGACGAAACCGGTGTGGACCGCGCCGTGTTGTGCGGCCACAGCATGGGGGGCGGCGTGGCGCTGAGTGCGGCACTGCTGGCCCCTGAGCGGATAAGCGCCCTGGTGCTTTTGGGCAGCGGGGCCAAGCTGGGTGTGAGTCCGGCCCTTGGCCAGTTGTTGCAGCAGGATTTCGAGGTTTTTGTAGAGATGGGCACACCGGCGGTGTTTGCGCCGGGGGCCGCTCCTGCGCTGGTGGCCTCGGCCAAAAAAGCCATGGCCCTGGCGGGTCAGCAGCGGGTGCAACACGATTTTGAACTTTGCGGGCGGTTTGACATTCGGGAACGGGTGTCGGAAATCACCTGCCCCGTGCTGGTGCTGTGCGGCGAACACGACACCATGACGCCCCCGCGTTTTGCCGACTGGCTGGGGCAGCACCTGCCCCGCGCCACGGTGCAACTGGTGCCCGGCGCGGGTCACATGCTGATGCTGGAGGCCCCGGCGCTGATCACGCAGCTCGTGGGTGAGTTTCTGGCTACGCTTGGCATAGCGTAACCTTACGGAGTAGCGGCGGTGTCGCTATCACCTTTGCTCGGCCAGATGCCCCAATGGGCATCTGAAAAAACTCCTCGCAAACTACTGGTTCATTCGACTCAAAATGAGTAGCAGCGATGTCCCCATCGCTGCTGTCATAGTGCGGTGGGGACACCGCACCTACTCCTCATTTTTAACCAAATGAACCACTGGCCTTACGGGAGCAGCGGCGACGCCCCCGTCGCCGCAAAGGGCAAAAACCCTTGATTTTTTGCGGCCTGTGCGCGGTGTGGACACCGCGCCTACTCCAAAAAAAGGCGAAATGAAGGTTTACAGATTCAGCGCGTAGAGTTTTTGGGTTTCACCGCCGGTGATGGCGGCTTCGCCTTCGCAGAGGGCGTCTTCCAGCTTGGCGAAATGGGCGATTTTTTTGGTCTGGTGCAGCATGTTTTTCAGTTCCAGAATCCAGAACGCCACCTCGCCGTCGGGTTTGCTGCTGTGGGGCGAAACACGGGCATGCCACATGTCCCCCTGAAGGGTATGCACGTCACTGTCTGGCAGATGGCTCCACTCGGCGGCCATAAAACACCTCCACTTTCAAAAACCGGACACCAGTATAC
>CAYJOG010000291.1:0-4432 GCA_964371695.1 uncultured bacterium | reverse complement strand
GGCATCGCCAGTCAAAACCGGGTGAGAAACCTCTGCCGCATTCGGCATGATTTACGTCGCCATGTATAAAAGACCCCTCACTCCCGCCGCACCCACACCGGCACGTGTTTGAACGCCGGTGTGCGTGAGGCCGGGTCCAGATGTCCCGGCACCAGCACATTGGCTTCGGGGTAATACATGGCCACGCAGCCACGGGCGATGTCAAAAAACGCCACGGTGATGCCGGTCATCTCGGCCAGTTCGCTTTTCACACACACCCGGTCTGTCGGCCCCACCCCCAGGGCGGCGGCGTCTTCGGGGTGCATCAGAATCACGTCCCGCCGGGTCATGCCCCGGTAACGGTCTTCGTCTTCAAACACCACGGTGTTGAACTGGCCTTCGCTGCGGATGGTCATGAGCCGCAGCGTGCCGGGCGGGTTGCTGAAACGGGGCAACGGCACGGCAGAAAAAAGCGCCTTGCCCGTGACGGTGGGGAACACCCCGTTGTTGAGCGCACGCCCCGGCACGTGAAACTCCTTGCCGCCTTCGTCCAGTTGGGGCAGCGCCTCGAACCCCGTCACCACTTGGCCGATCATGCGCCGCACGTTGCGGGTATCCGCCAGACTGGCCCAGTCCACCCGCCCGGCGGGCAACAGGCGGGCCGCCAGTGTGGCCAATATTTCGATTTCGCTTTTTGCCTCGCCGGGGCCACGGTGGCCGCCGCTGGAAAGACGCACAAAACTGAAGGTGCTCTCCTGGGTGGTGGGTTGCGGTTCTTCTTCGCGGCTCAGCACGGGCAACAGCAGCGTGGTTTGCCCCAGGCCACGCCCGTGGCCGGTGTTGAGCTTGGTGGCCAGATGCACCACCAGCCCCACGCGGCGGATGGCCCGCTCAAAATCTGCCGGTTCGGGGCTTGCGCCGTGCAGGTTGCCCCCCAGCAGCAACAGCGCCCTCAGCTCACCACGCCCGGCCGCCTGCATCATGGCCCAGGTGTCCAGGCCGGGGGTCTCAGGCGTGGTCACGCCATAGAGCCGCGACATGGCCTCGGCGGTCTGTTGTTTGAGTGTGGGGGCCACGCCCATGCTGCCGATGCCCTGCACGTTGCTGTGGCCCCTGATGGGCATCAGCCCCGCGTGGGGTTTGCCCACCATGCCCCGCACCAGGGCAAGATTCACAATGGCCAGCACGTTGTCCACCCCATGGGCGTGATGGGTGATGCCCATGGCCCACAAAAACACCGCCGCCCTGGCCTGGGCCAGCAGGGCGGCGAGTTCCCGCATGGTTTTTTCGTCCACGCCGCTTGCCTGCGTCAGCGTGGGCCAGTCCAGCGCCAGCACCAGCGTGCGCAAAGCCCCGAAGCCTTCGGTTTTTTCCCGTATGAAAACTTCGTCCACGCCGCCTGTTTCAAGCAGCGCCTTGATGACGCCGTGAATGAGGGCAATGTCGCCCCCCACCGTGGGCTGCACATAAAGATCACACACGTCGTCGCCCAGCAGCAGGCTTTTGGGGCGCGAGGGCAGGCGAAACCGCACCATGCCCGGCTCGCGCAGCGGATTGACCACCACCACCCGGCCGCCCCGCTGGCGCAGCGACACCAGATGACTGAGCAGGCGCGGATGATTGCTGGCGGCGTTCGCGCCAAACACCAGGGCGAAATCCGCGTGGTGCAGGTCATCGAGCGTGATGGTGCCGGTGCTGGTGCCCAGGGCCTGCGACAGCCCCACACCGCTGGCCTGATGGCAATAAAACGAGCAGTTGTTCACGTTGTTGACACCCAGGGCCCGCGCCAGCAGTTGCAGCACAAAAGCGGCTTCGTTGCCGCTGCGGCCCGAAGAATAAAACGCGGTCTGCTGGGGCTGGGCGGCCCCAAAAGCGGCGGCCATCTGGTCAAAGGCTTCTGTCCAGGAAATACGCCGGTAATGGGTGTCTCCCGGCCCGGCCAGCACGGGATAAGCCAGCCGACCGTGGGCCTCCAACTGGCGGGGCGACAGAGCCGCCAAATCACTCAGGCTGTGGCGTTCAAAAAAATCTGCCGCCAGCGGCGGGGCCATGTCGCTTTTCATGGCCTGAAACGATTTTTTGCACACCTCCGGAAAATGCCCCGCCTCGTTGCGCATGCCGCCCGACTGCCCCCCCATGCCCAGGGCGCAGTTCTTGCAGGTGTTGCGCGAGAGCATGCGCCGCGTCATTTCCACCGGCCTGCCGCTTTTGAGCAGGCTCAGCAGGCTATATTTGATGGAGGCGAAGCCGCCGCCCTCACGGCCTGTCATGGCGACCCCAACAAGGGTGGATTTTTTTCATGGGAGGGGAACATCATAAATAGTTGGCTGGTCGGGGTGAGAAAGTTGCCGATTTTGTCTCGTTAAAAAAAACGGCCTAAACCCAAACCGGCCATTCACCGTCTAAGCTGCGGGCAGGCGCGCCTGCGCCGCCGGAGGTGCTGGTTGAAAAAGCTGATCTGGATTCTTCCCCTGCTGGCCCTGGTGGCCGTGGGCGTCTGGCTGCGGGGGCGAAAAACCGAAAAACAGCCCGAAGCCGCCGCCCAGGGAGAAACCGTAAAAGTCAGCCGGGGTGACCTGCTGGTGAAGGTAGAGGCCACCGGTCAGGTGGTGTCGAACCGCGACGTGGACATCAAGAGCAAGGCCAGCGGTGAAATCGTGCACCTGCCCTTTGAGGCGGGCGACCGCGTGCGCCACGGCCAGTTGCTGATTGAACTGGACCCCGCCAATGAAGAACGGCGTGTGCAGCAGGCCCAAAATGCGTTGTCGGTCTCCCTGGCCCGCGCCGAAAAGGCGCGCAAAGACCTGGAAGTGGCCAAGGCCGAGCTGCGGGTAGAGCGCGACAAGGCGGCCCAGGCGGTGTCCTCGGCCCAGGTGGCGCTGTCAGACGCCCAGGCCAAGGCCCAGCGTGTAGACCAGCTTTATCATCAGGAGTTCGCCAGCATCGAGCAATGGGAAACCGCCCGCACCACCGTGTCGCAGTCGGCCATCACGCTTCAGAACACCCGGCTGCGTATCCGGGAACTGGCCACGCAGGAACAGGCCCTGGCCCTGAAACGCCTGGAGATAAAAACCGCCGAGGCCCAGGTGCAGGCCGACCGACTGAGTCTGGACGACACACTGGAGCGGCTGGCGGAAACCCGCCTGTTCGCCCCCATGAGCGGCGTCATCACGGTGTTGCCAGTGCAAGAGGGGCAGATTGTGGCTTCTGGCATCAGCAACGTGGGGGGCGGCACCACGGTGATGACTCTCTCGGACATCTCCCGCATTTTCATCAACGCCCAGGTGGACGAAAGCCAGGTGGCCCGCGTGCGCCCCGGCATGAGCGTGCTCATCACGGCAGATGCTTACGCCGACCGGGAGTTTCGCGGCAAGGTGAGCCGCGTGGCCCCCAAGGGCGTGGTGGTGCAGAACGTGGTGACCTTTGAAGTGAAAATCGAGGTGCTGGACAAAAACAAACACCTGCTCAAACCCCAGATGACCACCAACGTGGGGATAATTGTGGACAAGGTGTTTGGTGCGCGGGTGTTGCCGGTGACGGCCATCCGCCGGTTTGGGGCCGAGACCTGGGTGATGCGCCCTCCCAAACCCGGCGAAACCCCTGACGGCAACCTGCCCTGGAACCCCCAACCCACCGGCCCGCCGGGCAGCCCCGGCGCGCAGGGCGGCGCGGGGCGCTCCCCCAGCCTCTTTCCCGGCCCCATGGGTGGCGGCCCAAGAGGGGGCCGGAGCGGCCAGGGCGGCGGCAGAAACGGCGGCGCTGGCAGCGGCAACGGACAAGGTTCCACCGAGCCGGTGGGTTTCCCCATCCGGGTTAAAACGGGTCTCACCGACGGCAACATGATCGAGATTCTGGAGGGCCTGGAAGAAGGTGACGAAGTGTTGCTCATGCAATCCGCCGGCAGCAGCAGTTGGCAACAGCAGCCCCAGGGCGGGAACGGCGCGGCGCGTTACCAGGGCGCAGGTGGGCGCTGAGTTGAGCGATTCTGCCGTCATCGAGGCCAAAGGGCTGATGAAATCCTTCTCGCTGGGGGGAGACCTCATCAAGGCGCTGGATGACGTGTCTTTTTCGGTGAACCGGGGAGAGATGATCGCCATCATCGGGCCGTCGGGCAGCGGCAAGAGCACCCTCATGAACGTGCTGGGTTGCCTGGACTCACCCGATGAAGGCACCCTGCACCTGAGCGGCGAAAACGTGGCGGGTCTGGGCCGCAACCGTCTGGCCCAGTTGCGCAACCGGCAGATCGGTTTTGTGTTCCAGAGCTTTAACCTGCTGCCCCGCCTGAACGCCCTGGACAATGTGGCCCTGCCCATGCTCTACGCCGGGTCGTCCGCCCCCCGCACCAAAGCCAAAAATGCGCTGGAGATGGTGGGGTTGGCCGACCGCGCCCATCACCGTCCCAACCAGCTTTCCGGCGGTCAGCGCCAACGGGTGGCCATTGCCCGCGCCCTGG
>CAYJOG010000290.1:0-4435 GCA_964371695.1 uncultured bacterium | reverse complement strand
TAAAAAGAAAATGGAGAGAAGGGCGGCTTTGTTGGGAACTGGTTGCGTGGCTTCGGGAGGGTTGGTCCGGATTTGGTAGTGGATCCTCCAGGCGCTGACGCCGGCAACCAAAGGGGCATGCAAGAATTTTGGTTGTTGCCAGGTGTGGAAGAGTTCCGTCCACCAGGGCCACAGTGCCAGCGTGGCGAGGGCAAGAACCGGGAGGGGTAATCGCAGGAGCATGGGCGCGCTCTCAGGCAGATGCATTGGCCATGGCCGCAGGGGGTCTTGTTTTGATTGTTCTGAACAGTATCTGGGCCACCGCCAGGGCCAACAGAACCCAGGTTGCGGGAAGGGGCGTGGAACTGCTGGCGGCGCCATACACCGAGATGATGCCGGCGGAGTCATCGGGATCGAGCGTGTGGATTTGTGTTCCGGGTGTGTAGCTGGGGAACATCAGCGCCGAGGCCACGCCGCTGTGGTTCATGCCGAGGGAATGACCGATTTCATGAGCCAGGACGGTTTGCAGGTCGACTTCGGCAGGACCGGGAGCGGTGGCCCACTGGATGTCACCGAGGCCATTACTATCAAAGATCTCGATGCGGGCGCCCAGAATATCGCTGCCGGCCCCTTTCCAGAAAGCGCAGCCAAGGGTGGGCGCGCCAGCGCAGGCCCCGAGGTTGGAATAGGAGGCCTGGGCGGCGAACTCGATGGTCAGCACACCATTGGGAATGTTCGCCGGGTTGCTCATGTCGGTGGGGTTGGGCGGCGCGCCGCCAATGGGGTCCACGAAGGTCTGGACAAAAGATACGCCGGCGACTGACGACCACATCGCGAAGGCCGCAGTGATGGCCGCGTTGGTGGCTGCGGCGCCGATGTCGCTGTTGTTGTTGCGGATGTAGAAGTTGAGGGGGAAGCTGGGCCAGCTAAAGCCGGAGACGGCAAAACCCCAGGCCGCAGAACCCAGCGTCATGACGCCAAAAAGCACCGCCCCGATGGTCCCCAGCCGCAGATGCCGGGAAAGGCCCGCAGAAGAAAGGCGCGGCGATGTTTCCTTGTTGGCCATAAATTTTTGCCTGATTTTAGGTGCTTTGCCTAAGTGAACTATTTTCTTTTTGACTTTTGTTTGGCTCGAACCTCCTGAAGACGGCCTTTCAAAAGGGCCAAACGGTCCCCGGTTAGCTTAAGTTGTTTATCGGCCAATATGCCCTCCAGGATTTGCCTGCTTTTATCCAGTAGGCCCATTTGGGAATAGGCTCGTTCGAGCAGGAGCCAGGCCGCCAAAGAACCGGGAACCTGGATGACGGTTTCTTCGAGGAGGCGTGCGGCGTCCAGGGTTTTGCCATGGGCGAAAAGGGTTCGGGCCAAAACGAATTTGTATTCGGGATTGTCGGGCTGAAGAAGATGGGCGCGCCGGGCCAGACTCATGGATTCGGCATGGCGTTTGGGATCGGATAAAAGTAGCTTGGCAAGGGCCACGAGTACATCGGGGTTCGTGCGATAGCGAAGAGCTTTTTCGAGGGTGGCGACGGCCTGTTGTTTGTTGCCTGTCAGGCTCATCAGGAGGGCCTGGCCCAGGGAGGCCCGGGGGTTGTCCTGGTTCAGGGCCAGGGCTTTTCGATAGGAGGAGGCGGCGTTTTTTTTCGCGCCCAGGGCAAGTTCCACGTCGCCGCGCACCGCCCACAAGCCTCCATCCCGGGGAAATATCGTGACGGCTTTTTGGACCTCCCTCAGGGCCTCGGGTCTTTGACCTTGAGAAAGGAGAGCGTCTACCAACAACATCTCGGCCAGGGGAAGTTTCGGGTTCAATTCCAATGCCTTTTGGGCGTGGGTGAGGGTGCGGGCCGGGAGTCCTTTTTTGAAATACAAGGCCGCGAGGCTTTGTTCGATGCCGGCATAGGAACCGTGGGTGGCGGCCTTTTCAAAATCCTGAATCGCCCGGTCCATATCTCCCGTGGAGGCAAAAAAAGCGCCCGCCGAAGCCCAGGCGTGTGCATCCTCCGGGTAGCGCTGAACTGCCGTCAAAAAGATTTTTCGGGCCTCACGGATCTTCCCCTTTTTCAGGGCGGCCCCGGCCTGGGCTTCCAACTTCGCCGCCGGGCCAGGAGGGGGGCCCGAACCTGCCTGGGAAAGGGAGGTTGATTTTCGTCCACAACCCGAAAGCACCACGGCCAGGCAGGGAAGAAGCCAGAAACGTCGGGAAAATCTCAACCGGCCAATCCCCAGTTGAGCTGAAACCGGTCACGCTTGGCATGGACCGCCCTCAGCAGGGATTGATAAGACTTTTTGCTGGTGGGTCCATGGAGTACGACGCTGCCGTTCAGTCCCTCGTCCAACAAAGCCGCAGCGTGGTCAAAGTCCTTTCCCATGGCCAGGGCTGCGGCCAGAAAATAGCGTGGGGCAGGATGGGCAGGTGCGCCGTCCATGGCCTGCCGGAGCCAGACTTCCGCTTCACGGTATTTGCCCTGGGCCAGCAGGGTGCGGCCAAGGGTGTCTTTATAAGCGGGGCTGATGGGGTTTTGTCGCACTGCGGAGTAGGCCAGTTTATTGGCCGTTTTGGGATTGAAGGGTTTGACAAGGTAAACCAACGCGAGGTTATTGAAAACCGGGCCGGCATTGCCGGGTTTCAGGTGGTCGAGGTACCAACGGCGGGCACGGTCCGGTTGGCCCTGCTCCAGGAAAGCCTCTCCCACACCCATCAGGGCGCCTGACGCGCCGGGGGCAAATTTCAACGCGGTCTCGTATGCGGTTCTGGCCAGAGCGGGCTGACCAAGACGCAGGGCCACGTCGCCTTTCAGGGTCCAGGCCATGGGGTTGTCATTTTGCAACTGGAGGGCTTTGCGAATTTCCAGGGCTGCTTCGGCGTTGCGGCCCTGGGCCAGGAGCGCCTGCACAAGACAAAGGCGCACAGACACCAACGCACCCTTTATGGCCAAAGCCCGCCGTGCGTGTTTTTCTGCATTCCTTGGTAACTGGAGGGACAAATAAACCTCTGCCAGACCGGCCTCCATGTCTACCTTGGAGCCCAGGCGCCCGGCCTGTTCAAAATCCATCAGGGCGTTGTTGGCCTTGCCCTCGGACAATTTCAAGAAGCCCCTTTTTACCCACACATCGGGCCATTTGGGGGCCACGCCCACGGCAGATTCAATCAGGTCACCGGCCCTTTTTTTGTCACCCTTATCCACCCAAAGGTCCGCCCGATAAAGAAGGTGGGCAGCCCTTTGTTGGGGTGTTGCCTGCTGGGTGGCGGGGTTGTGCCTGCTGGATTGCCAGATGAACAGGGCCAACGCCCCGGCTGTTAAAAAAACTCCCACCTTATAAAACGTGCGTATTTTTTTCGTTGGATTATGGACATACCGATACCAGAGTTTGTCGAACCGGGAGACGGAACTTTTTGTAGTCCTCGTGGGATTCACTTGAAAATCTTACTGATGTCGGTTCCAAAAATTCAATTCCAGTCAAAAACACAAGAGCAGGATGAAGTGACCCCCTCGCGGATTGACCGGTTACATCAGGGCGATGCCCTTGATAGACATGATTTCATTGGTGGCGTCCATGATCTGCAGCAGCTTGGCGTCGCGCATGTATTTTTCCAGTGAGTATTCCTTGGAAATACCATAACCCCCCAGCACCTGCACCATTTCCACCGTGTGTTTCATGGCCATGTTGGTGGCGAACACGCGGGCGGCGGCAGAGAGTTTGAGGTCTCCCATGAATTTGTTCGCCAGGGTCCAGGAGGCTTTCCACAACAGGCCGCGAGCCGCTTCTATGGCCTGATATGCCTCGAACAGGCGAAAGCCGATGGCCTGGTGCTGCAAAATGGGCTTGCCAAACTGGGCGCGCTCTTTGGCGTATTGCAGGGCGTCTTCATAGGCCGCCCGCATCAGGCCCAGCGCCAGATAACCCACACCGATATTGCCCACTGTTTTGATGGCGTTGTGAATCACGGGGTAGTTGTCGCTGGGGGGCATGATCTGGTGGTCTTGTGAGATGTGTGTCTGGTCAAAAAACACCTCTCCCTGGTTCAGCGCGCGCATGCCCAGCTTGTCCAGCGCCTTGCCCCGATGCACGGTTTCGTCGTGGGGCACCAGATAAACACCCGATCCACAAATCCCTTTGTCAGGATCTGTGCAGGCAAAAACAAGAAACAGGTCGGCGATGCTGCCGTTGCTCACAAAGCTGGACTTGGCACCCTCAATAACCCAGCCGGTGTCGTTTGGCCGGGCGGTGGTTTCGTGGCGCACCGCCGGGTCGTGATAGTTGCTGCCGTCCGATCCGATGTTGCCCTCTGAACTGCCCCAGGCGGAAATATGCCGCGCCTGGGTGTCTTCGCAATAGGGGGCCACATAGCGCTCGATCAGGTCTTTTTTGCCCCCCGCCAGCACGCTCAAAAATGCGGGCGCCACCGACCCGGCCAGCAAGGTGGCCGGGATGCCCACACCCCCCACGCCCAGTT
>CAYJOG010000289.1:0-4440 GCA_964371695.1 uncultured bacterium | reverse complement strand
CAACAAGGCGGGCACGTTTTCGTTCCGGTTCAACCCCATGCAGGCGGTCACCACTGATTTTTCCTATACCTTTGGCGGGACCACGCCCGCCATGCGGCTGAACTTCAGCTACACCGTCAACCCCAAACTGAGCTTCAACGGCGCGTGGAACAGTTCGCGCACCGCCAGTGTGCTGAACGCCGCCACAGGCAGTTTTCTGGGCGCGGCGCGCAACCAGTCGCTCACCGTGGGCATGAAATACCGCCTCACCAGCCTCACGGCGCTGGACGTGGCCTTTGACCGTAAAAGCAACGCAGGCGGCGCGCCTGGCTCCAATTACAGCGGTTATTCCCTCAAGGCCACACTTTCGGCGGAGTTCAGCGGGATATAAAAAGAGGTGTGGGGCGTCATTCCCGCGAAAGCGGGAATCCAGTTGAAACAAAAGAAAAAATCCAGTTCTGGTGGGGCCAGTAGCCACAGGCGTCTTTGCCCATTGCTGTCAGGTTTATGGGTAGCCCCGGCGTCCCGCCGGGAGCAAAAAAACGCCGAAGGCGTCACCCAACAGGGTTTTTTCAGGGAGCCCGAAAAGGAATCTGAATGGTGCGCGCCTTTGGCGCGGTGGATACTCCCGGCGGGACGCCGGGGCTACCTCAAAAACTCCCCGATAATTCGGGACTTTTCGCGCAAACCTGATAGCAATGGACGTCCTCGCCTGTGGTCCCGCCTGCCTTTTATGTGAACGCAGGCAAGATGCCTGCGCCACCAAAAGAAAACAGAATTGGGCAGGCGTCTTTTTCTTTTTCCGGCTTCTGACCTCTGACTTCCAACTTCCTTGTTAATATTTCCCCTCACCATGCACCCTCACCTTCACCCCCGCGCCCGTGGGACGCTGCTGCTGTTTTTTGCGGGCGCTGTTCTGGTGCTGCCCCAGGTTTATCAAACCGTGAGCCTTTGCCTGCGCCCCATGGGGGGCAGCGGCCGGGCGATGGCTTTCAGCAGCGGCCCCCCCAGTCAGCGCACCGGCGCACCCGGCGACGCGGGCACCTGCAACACCAGCGGTTGTCACAGCGGCTCTGCCACCAACAGCGGCAGCGGTCAGTTGCTGCTCACCGGCCTGCCCGCCAGTTACACGCCGGGGGCCACCCTCACCGGCCTGCAACTCACGCTGCAAGACCCCACCGCCAGCCGCTGGGGTTTTCAACTGGTGGCCAAAACCGCCCAGGGTGTGGTGACGGGCACACTCACGCCTGAGAACACCACCTTTGCCCAGACCAACAGCGAGGGTTATCTGGAACACAAATCCACCGGTACTTTTTCGGGCACGTCCAGCGAGGCGAGCTGGACCTTTCGCTGGACCGCCCCCACCGCCGGGGCAGGAGCCGTGACGTTTTATGCGGCGGGCAACGCCGCCAACAACAACGGCTCCAGCAGTGGCGACAAAATCTACACCCTCATTTCGCCGCCCACGGTGACGGAGGGGTCTTCTGCCGACACCACGCCGCCGGTGTTTGCGGCGGGCGCGGTGAGCGAAGGCGGCGCGGCGGACCTGGATTTCGCCCCCACGGCGGCGTCTCTCACGGTGAACTGGCAGGCCGCCACCGACGCCGAAAGCAACGTGGTGGGTTACAGCGTGTCGCTGGGCACGTCGCCGGGGGCGAGCGACGTGGCGGTGAGCGCCAGCGCCGCCGCCACCAGCCACACCTTCACGGGCCTGACCCTCACACACGGCCAGAAAATCTACGCCACCGTGCGGGCCGAAAACGGCGCGGGGCTGAAGGCCGCCGCCCTGGGAGACGGCCTGACGCTGCTGGACACGTCGAATCGTTGCAATGTGGATGGTGCGCTGGGAACAGACCGGTTTGACCCCGACACGTCCGACCTCTCGGCCTTGCTGGACATCGTGCTCTCAGGCAACGATCCCCAAAGCCGATGCACCCTGGGGCGCTGTAATTTTGATGCTCAGCAACCCGCCGGATCAGCCAGCCCCGACGTGGGTGACGTGGCGAAATTGCTGGAGGTGATCGTGAACCAGACCGGCCTGAGCAGCCTTTGTGCGCCTTGAAAAAGTGAAAAATCCCTGGGCCTGGGCCAGCGCCCTGTGCTGGGGTGTGACAGCCTGCCTGATGTTCCTGAATCTGCCCACACAGGGGGCGGCCCCAAAACCGGCATCTCTGGGCAAAATCAAATCTGCCAAACCCTTGGCAAAAACATCGGCCAAAGAAAAAGGCTCGGCCCTGTGCCTGAGTTGTCACGACTGGGAGAACGAAGGCATGGATCATTCCCTGCACGGCCGGGTGCTGGCCTTTCGCGAGAAAAAGGGCAAGACGAAGGGGATGGATTATTGCGCCGCCTGTCACGCGGGCGACCCCCATGTGGATCACGCCCCCGTCACCGATGCGGCTTGTCTGAATTGCCACAACAACCCGCAGGAGGCCGGTGTGCGCGCCCTGCGCGAAGAGGCCCTGTGGCGTTTGAGCGCCCACCCCAGCGCGGGGTTGGGTTGCCAGACCTGTCACGACGTACACGAGCGCGAGGCCCTGGTGTCCGCACACCCCAAGGGGCGGCAGAACCTGCGAAAATCACAGCCCACCCTGTGCATCGGTTGCCACCCCCAGCGGCGGGGGCAACTGGGGGCGTTCAGCCATCACACGGTGAAAGAAGGCGGCCTGGACTGCACCAGTTGCCACAACCCCCACGGCAGCCCGGCGGGGGCGGATTATCTGCTGCACGACACACAACCCGCCCTATGTACAAATTGCCATCAGGAAAAGGAAGGCCCCTTTCTGTTTGAACACGCCGCCACGCAGGGGATGTTTGGCGAAGGCTGCACCCACTGCCACGACCCCCACGGCGCGGGTCGCAGCGCCCTGCTCAAAACCCAGGGGCGTGCCCTGTGCGCCGAGTGCCACACCGACCGGGGAGATCATTTCTCCGGCCTCACCTGTTATGCCAGCGGGTGCCATGACAGCCTGCATGGCAGCAACAACCCGGCCCCCGGCGTGCCGTTGGGAAGGTAAAAACAGATGACTTTTTTCATTAGAGCATTTTTGGAATTAATGGAGCAGGCATCCGAAGCTGACACAGGGCAATGTCTACCCCCTCTCCCCTTGAGGGAGAGGGTTGGGGTAATGGGCGCGGGATGGTCTTTTGGGAATGCGGCAGCATATTGATGCTGCCGGGCGCGCCCAGCGGCGCGACAGCGCCGGGGTCTATTCAAAAAATAAAAACCAACCAAGGTTTTTGCTTTTTGTTTGAACCCCTCACCCGGATGGCTTGGCCTTTTGGGGCCAAGCCATCCGACCTCTCCCTCAAGGGGAGAGGTGAAGAACCGCCCCGCTTTTTGATCTACCATTTCCGAAAACGCTCTAGGGAGAGGGCATTTGCGACTCCGTCCTATCCGCACTTACTCCGACGATGCTCTTATACGGGCAATTACGTCGAGTACCTTGGGTGGGCCTTGGCAAAGGCCGCCTTGAGTTTGGCGTGGGACACATGGGTGTAAATCTCGGTGGTGGTGAGGCCGGCGTGGCCCAGCATTTCCTGCACGCTTCTTAAGTCCGCGTCGTGGTCCAGCAGGTGGGTGGCGAAGCTGTGGCGGAACAGGTGCGGATGCACCTTCACCGGCAGTCCCGCCGCAAGGGCGCGTTTTTTCACCATGCCCCACAGGGCCTGGCGCGAAAGAGGTTTGTCCTTGAGGTCCGTGAGCACCGGCAGCGTGAGCGCCGCCGCCGCCCCCTTGCCCAGGCGCTGGGCGCGTTTCTGGTGATAGGCCGCCAGGGCCGACACCGTGACCGGCGTGAGCGGCACGGTGCGGGTTTTGTTGCGCTTGCCGGTCACCCGCACAGTGCCCTCGTGCAGGTTGAGCATGTGGGGCGTCAGGCCCGCCAGTTCCGACACCCGCAGGCCGCTGCCATAGAGCAGTTCCAGGGCGGCTTTGTCCCGCAGGTCCAGTTCATCGTCACCATGGTCAAAACCCAGCAACTGGCCCAGGTGTTCTTCGCTGATCACCTTGGGCAGGCGTCTTTTTGGGCTGGGCCGGGCCATGCGCCCCGTGAGGCCCTCGCGCACCACGCCCTGTTTTTCGAGGAACTTCACAAACCCCTGCATGGACGTGATTTTTCGCGCCTTGGTGGCGGGTTCGTAACCCCGCTGATACAGGTCTTCCTGCCAGTTCAATACGTCAGAAAAATCCAGGTCGGCCAAGCCGTTTCGGCCCGCCTCCTGAAAAAATAGGCAGAACTGGATGAGATCCGTGCGATAGGCCGCCAGCGAGAGGCGGCTTAAGCCCCGCTCCAGCGCCAGTGTGTCCAGCCATGTTTTGAGGGGCCGGGCAAAAGCGGCGTCGAGTGTTTCGGGCAAGGGTTCCAGTGCGGGGCGCATGGGCAGATTGCTGACGGTTGGGAATATCTTTCTGGCGACGGGATGAATTACCCCCTCTCCCCTTGAGGGAGAGGGTTGGGG
>CAYJOG010000288.1:0-4445 GCA_964371695.1 uncultured bacterium | reverse complement strand
ATCCCGCACCCCATTGAGTTCATGTATCCAGACACCCAGGCGGTGCAGGAACTGGAACGCAAAAAAGGGTTGTATTCCTTCCGCGAATCGGTGGAGAACCGTAAGGAATGCTGCGGCATTCGCAAGGTGGAGCCCCTGCGCCGGGCGCTGGCGGGCAAAAAGGCGTGGATTGTGGGCCTGCGGCGGGATCAGGCCGTGACCCGCGCGGACATGGACATCGTGGAGATTGACCACGGCAACGGCGGCATGATCAAGGTCAGCCCCATTCTGGACTGGACCTTTGATCAGACCTGGGAATACATCCGGGCCAACCACCTGCCCTACAACAAACTCTACGATCGCAATTTCCCCAGCATCGGCTGCTCGCCCTGCACACGGGCCGTCGCGCCGGGTGAAGACCACCGGGCTGGCCGCTGGTGGTGGGAAAACCCCGACACCAAAGAATGTGGTCTGCACCAGCATCAGAAATAGGGCATTTCCCCCTCTCCCCCATCGGGGAGAGGGTTGGGGTGAGGGGTTAAATCAAAAGAAAAAAAACCATTGTTTTTTGCCTGCATCTAACCCCTCACCCGGCGCTCCGCGCCACCCTCTCCCCGTAAAGGGGAGAGGGAACGATGTGTCATTTTTTTCATAAGAAACGCGGTTCTGTGGCACTACACTTTGAACATGCCCGACGCTTTTCCCCTGCTGCGGCCGCTGGACGTGCGCCCCATGGAGCGGGAGGGCGAGGCGTTTTTTCTCTTGCGCGACCCCCTGGAGCTTTCGGACCAGGTGCTCATGGCCCCCCAGGCTTTTGGGCCGCTGCTGATGTTGCTGGACGGCAAAACCCCGGCGGCGGAACTGGCCGCCGAGGCCCAGCGCCGATATGGCGTGTCGGTGGCCCAGCCGGTGATAGACCAGATGCTTCAGGCGCTGGACGGCGCTTTTCTGCTTCAGAATGAACGCTCCCGTGTCGCCCAGGCCAAGGCGCTGGAAAACTATCAGAAGGCCCCTTTTCGCCCGCCCGCCTCGGCGGGCGCAGCCTATGCCCATCAGCCCCAGGAACTGAAAAAACAGATGGAGGGGTATCTGTCGGCGGGTGGCGCTGAGCAAGGGCCGGTGGCCAGCCGCAGCCGTGGACTGGTGAGTCCGCACATCGATTATGCCCGTGGTGGCGCGGTGTATGCCCAGGTGTGGGCCCAGGCCGCCCAGGCCGTGCGCCGGGCGAAACTGGTGGTGATTCTGGGCACCGATCATTTCGGCGGCGGCCAGGATCTGTTCACCCTCACGCGCCAGAATTACGCCACGCCCTATGGTGTGCTGCCCACTCTTCAGGAGGCCGTCACCGCCCTGGCCCAGGCGGTGGGAGACAGCGCTTTTGCCGGTGAACTGCGCCACACGCAGGAGCACTCGGTGGAACTGGCCAGCGTGTGGTTGCACCACCTGCGGGGCGGTGAGCCGGTGGCCACGGTGCCGGTGCTCACCGGTTCCTTTGCGCGCTTTATGGGGCCGGGGGGGGACCCTTCGGCGGCCCCCCAGGTGGGGGCGTTTCTGGGGGGGCTGCGCAACATCCTGTCCGAAAAAGACACCCTGCTGGTGGCGGCGGGCGACCTGGCGCACCTTGGCCCCGCCTTCAGCACCAGCCCCATGGATGACGCCGCCAAAACCAGTCTGCAACAGGCTGATGAAGCCCTCATCACCACCATGTGCCAGGGCGACGCCCAGGGGTTTTTCAATCGCATCAGCGCCGTGCGGGATGAAAACAACGTGTGTGGTTTTTCGCCGATTTACCTCACGCTCAAGGCTCTGGAAAAAACCAGCGGCGCATCCGCCGGTTATGCCCAGTGCCCCGCCGACGAGGCCGTGACCTCGGTGGTGTCGGTGTGCGGCGTGGTGTTGCAATGAACGAGGTGGTGCAATGAGTTTTGTTTATCGCGCTGCCCGAAAAGACGACGCCCTGGCCCTGGCCCGGTTGTGGTTCATCAGTTCGCGGGGCATTTTGCCCTATTACTTTGGCGGTCTGAAAAAGGGTGTGGCTGGCGAGGAGATTTTTCAGCATCAACTGGCGATGGAAGGCTCGGCTTTTGGTTATCCCCGCTGGCGGGTGGCCGAGGTGGCGGGCGAAGTGGTGGGGGTGATGAACGTGTACACCCATGAAGAATCCGCCCTGCTCAAGGACATTCCCCTGGGCAGAATGCTGGCCCTTGGGCCGGTGGCCATGGGGCGGTTTGTGTGGCGGTCATACCAACTGGGCGACTTGCTGGGACTGCGGGTGAAGGGGCGGCTGTTCAGCGAAATGCACCACGATCACCTGCCGGGCAGTCTGTATGTCAACTGCCTGGGGGTGGACGAGCGCTGGCAGGGCCGGGGCATTGGCGCAGCGCTGCTGCAATGGGCCAGAGAAGAGGCTCATCGCCGGGGGACAGACAGCCTGAGCCTGCACGTGTGGGGCGACAACCACCGGGCCATGGCGCTCTATGGCCGCCATGGCTACGCCGAAGACCAGCGGCGGTTTCCGGTGCTGCCCCCGGCGATACGGGATCACACCGAGGGCAAGGTGCATATGGTTTGCCCGGTTGTTAAAGAAGTTCCGAAATCCCCGTCATAATGACGGCTTCAGCCCATGGCAGGCCGTATCAATATTGTTGTGGGGCATCGGTGCCAGCTCATCGCCGCCAAGGCGTTGCGCCGGGCGCTGGGTGAACACGCCGAAGCAGCGGTGATTTACGCCGGGGGCACCCATGCCATCAATCTGGCCGCGCCTTATTTTCAGGAGACGCCCTTTGCCCGGCCAGATCATTATCTGGGTGTGCCGGTGGGCGAAAATCGCGTGCGGGGGCTGGTGCAGGCCCTGATGGAAATGCACCCCCTGGCCGAAGAAACCACCGGATGGCTGCTGCTGGGCGTGGGGCCAGAGGCCACCGCCGCCGCCCTGGTGGCCCGGTGCAAAAACGAGCCGCTGGTGTGGTGGGATGAAGGGCAGGATCAACCTCACCCGCAGCGGTCCATTTTGCAGGCGCTCACCGGCCTGATGGAGGGCACGGCCACACAGACGCCCAAGCCCTGGCGCGCCGCCGCCCGCAGCCTGATGCCCGAAAACATCAATCCGCCGCAGGACGGGTCGGTCTTCATCGCGCTGACCGACGACCCTTTGTGGCGGCTGCACGAAGAAGAGTTCAGCCATCTGGTGAAACACCTGCTGGAGGCAGGCCGGGCCGTGACGGTGTTCGCCCCCGGCAACAACGCCCTGATGGCGAACCTGCCCAAAGAGGTGCAGGTGTCTGGCGGGCCGTCGCTCAAAAGCCTGCTGGAGGAAGTGGAGCGGGCCTCTCTGGTGCTGAGTGACCGGCTGGATGTTTCGGTGGGTGCAGTGGCGCTGGGGCGCTGCCGCTGGCACCTGGGCGTGAGCACCGCTGGCTTGGTGCATGGCCAGCACGGCGAGCCGCTCAAGGATTTCATGGAGCTGGGTGGGCATCTGGTGACGCTGATGCCCCAGTTGCCAGACAACTATGACCCCCTTGAGGAAATCGCCCAGCGGTGGGTGCAGGGGCTGGACTTTTTCCTGAAACAACTGACATGAAACCTGCTTTCCTGCGCAATATGCCCCGGCAACCTCTGATTTTTGCAGTGGTGGGGTTTTTTCTGGGTTTGGGGAATCCCCTGGGGACGCTGTTTTTTCTGTCGGTGTTTCACAACGAGGGGTTTCGGGCGGGGTTGCGTCTGGCGCTGGCCAATCATCCGCAGGTGTTCATCGCCGAAAGTTTCACCGGCTGCTTGGTGCTTTCTCTCGCGGGGTTTTTCATCGGGCGGATGCTGAAAAAAACAGAGAAACAGCGGGATGTGTTTGAAGACACCGCGAACCGCGACAGCCTCACGGGTTTGCTGAATCACCGCAATATCCTTCAAAAACTCACCGAACTGGCCCACGACCCCCGCGAAACCAGCCGCCCCTTTTGTGTGGTGATGGCGGACATCGATTTTTTCAAGGAGGTCAACGACACCCAGGGGCATCTGGTGGGAGACGAAGTGTTGGGGTGGTTGTCGCAGGCGCTGATTGAAGGCACACGCGACAGCGACTTTGTGGGCCGTTATGGCGGCGAGGAGTTTCTGATGGTGCTCACACAGACCGACCAGAAAGGGGCCAAGGTGGTGCTGGACCGCCTGATGACGCGTATTCGCCAGCACCGTTTTGGCGTGACCCACCACAAGGGTCAGAGTTTTTCCATCACCATCACCATGGGGGTGGCGCACAGCAGCGAACTGGTGGAGGGCAACGCCCTGGCCCTGGTGGAGCTGGCCGACAGCCGTCTGTTGCAGGGCAAACGCGACGGCCGTAACCGGATTATTTATCCGGGCGTGGCTTCCAGAAGCTCTTCGTAAAGGTGGAGCAGGCGCGGTGTCCGTTTCTGTCAGAGCCTGTTTTAAAATTGGGGCATGTGAAACATGGTCTAATTTTAAGCAGGCTC
>CAYJOG010000287.1:0-4446 GCA_964371695.1 uncultured bacterium | reverse complement strand
GCACAAAGCTTTCCTCTTTTTCCACCTTCCCACCTCCAACTTCCGGCCTCCACCCTCCAAACTTTCCTTACCTCGGCGCTTCCAGGCGCGTGGGGGGCAGCAGGTCCAGCACTTGGGTGTCTTCGGTGAAACCGCCTTCGTGGGCCAGGGCCACCACCGTCAGGGCGCTGGGGGGGTGGCCGTCCCACAGGCGGTGACTCAGGCGAAAGGTGACGGTGTTTTTCTCTTGTCGGCAACGGGCGCGCAGTGTGTCTTCGGTCAGGGATTTGGCCAGATTCGCCGCCTTGGCCGGGGCCACGGCGCAGGCCCCGGTGGCGGGTGTGAAATGCACGCTGGCCCAGGTGGTGAAATCGGCCCCGTCGCGGGTGGGGTCACCGGCGAACAGGCTCAGGGTCTCCGGTGCGCGGTTGAACGACAGCGCCACCAGCACCACCCCCTTGGCAAAACCCCCCTTGGGCAGGCTCAGCACCCGTTCGTTCAGCCCCAGGTTTTCCGCCAGTTCCGGCGCGCTGGCCAGAGCCGCCCAGCAGTCGCCCTCTGGTGTTTTCGTGGACAGGTACGATTCTTTGAGCCAGCACAGGGGCCGCACGGTGCGGGTGTTGTCCACCGTGTCGGCGGCCACAAACCCCCGCAGCGGCAGGCGCAGGCCCGGCGCGGGGGCCTCAAACATCAGCCCCCGGCCTTCTTCGAGCAACAGGGGCTCCTGCGCGTTCACCTGCCAGAAAACCCGCGCCACGTCACCGCGTCGCGCCCCCTTGGCGGGGGACAGGTTCACCCGCAGGGTGACGGGTGATTTTTTGTCGCCAAAGCCGGTGGCGGCCACCTCACCCAGCACCGGCGGGGGTGTGAGGTGGCTCACGGCCCGCTGCTCTTCGTTGAAGATGCTGAGGAACGCCCCGTGGGCGGCGGCCCCGGACAACAGTACCAGGGTTGCGGCCAACAGAAGGCGTTGAATGGACATGTGCCTATTGTAGTGCGGTGGGTTCGGGAGGCGGCACCCGGATTCGAACCGGGGATGAGGATTTTGCAGACCCTTGCCTTACCACTTGGCCATGCCGCCGAACGGTGGCCATTATAAACCACGCTGCTTATACCAATGAACATTCAGAGTAGTGGTCCATTTGCCATAAGAAAGATGGTGGGGCAGGCATCCCGCCTGCCTTTGACATGAACGCAGGCAGGATGCCTGCGCCACCGATTTTTAGTCAAATGAACCAGTAGCAGGAATGTTCATTGGATTAATTAGCCATGCCGCTTACCCGGCTGGTTATTTCGCCGCCGCTTTTTTGCGGCCTGTGGTTTTGGCCGGTGCGCGACCGGTGCGGCCCTTGCGCGCCGTGCCCCCCGAAGCCGCCTTCACCTGAAGCAGCGAAACCGCTTCTTCCATCGAAATGGTCATGGGGTCTGCGCCCTTGACCAGACTGGCGTTGAGCGACTGGTGTTTCACATAGGGGCCGAACCGGCCCTCGAACACCGCCACCGGCTCACCGGTTTCGGGGTGCGGCCCCAACTCGCGGATGGGCGTGGCCTTTTTGTTTTTGTCACCCAAAAGCGTCAGGGCGCGTTCCAGCGAAACTTGCAGCACATCGTCTTCGGCCTTGAGCGAGGCAAAGGTTTTGTCCAGTTGCACATAGGGACCAAAGCGCCCGATGTTGGCCTTGATGTCCTTGCCCGTGGCCGGATCCTGGCCCAGTGTGCGGGGCAGGCTCAGCAGGCCCAGGGCCAGGTCATAATTCACGTCCATGCGGTTCATGCCCGGCGGCAGCGACACCCGTTTTGGTTTGTATTTTCCGCCCCCCTGGCCCAGTTGCACGTAGGGGCCATAGGGGCCGTCTTTGGTCACGATTTCTTCGCTGGTTTCGGGGTGATTGCCCAGCAGGGTTTCTGTTTCGGCGCTCTTTTCCATCAGGGCCTTGAGCTGGTTTTCATCCAGATTTTCGGCCCCCACGGTGTTGGGCAGGGGTTGGGTGAAGTCGCAGCTTTTGCCCTCTACCCGTTTGCTTTTGGGGGCCCAGTTGCTGCATCCCAAAAACCGGCCAAACCGGCTGGCCCGCACCAGCAGCGGCGAGCCGCATTTGGGGCACGGCACATCGGTCACCACTTCCTGCGCTTTTTTGTGGTCTTTCAGCCCCGCCTGGGCGCGGACAAGCGTGGTTTCAAAATCGGCGTAAAAATCCCGCAGCAGTTCGGGGCGGCGCACCTGGCCTTCTTCCACGCCGTCCAGCTTTTTTTCCATGTCCGCCGTAAAACCCAAATCCACCACCTGTGGAAAATGGGTTTTCATGGCGCCGTTCAGGTCTTCGCCAATCTGCGTGGGCACCAGCACGTTTTTCAGTTTTTCTACATAACCCCGGTCGGTGAGCACCGAGAGAATGCTGGCGTAGGTGCTGGGGCGGCCAATGCCTTCTTTTTCCAGCGCCTTGATGAGGCCCGCCTCGGTGTAGCGCCCCGGCGGCTCGGTGAAATGCTGGCTGGGAGAAAGGCCCTGCACGTCCATGGATTCACCCTGGTTCACCACGGGCAGGAGCTTGTCTTCCTTGTCCGGCTTTTCCACCCGATACCAGCCGTCGAAAACCACCACCGAGCCGGTGGCCCGAAAGGTGGCTTCGCCCACGGCGATGTCCACGCCGGTGTGGTCCAGGCGGGCGGGGGCCATGTGGCTGGCCACAAACCGCCGCCAGATGAGGTCATAGAGTTTCGCTGCGGCGGCGTCCACGTCGCCCAGGCTGCCGGGCCGGGTGTTCACGTCGGTGGGGCGCACCGCTTCGTGGGCGTCCTGGGCCTTGGCGCCGCCGGTTTTGGCGGCGAACACACCGGGGCCGACATAATCCGCCCCATAGGCGGCGCGCACATAACCCTGGGCCGACGCGGCGGCGGCGGGGTCAATGCGAATGCTGTCGGTGCGCATATAAGTAATGTGGCCGTTTTCATAAAGCGCCTGGGCCAGGCCCATGGTGCGCTTGGGGCTGAGGCCCAGCTCCGAGCTGGCGGCCTGTTGCAAGGTGCTGGTGATGAAAGGTTTGGGCGGCAGGCGTTTTTTGGTAGTTTTTTCTACCTGGGCCACGGTGGCCGGTTTGCCGGTGATGGCCCCCAGCAGGTTGTCCATCTCCTGCTGGCTGCGCAGGGGGTCTTTATCGGCCTCTACCCGGCGGCCCCCCACCTGAGACAGTTCGGCCTCCAGCGTGTCGCCACGGGGGGTGAGAAAACGCCCCAGCAGCTTCCAGTATTCCTGCGGCACAAAAGCGCGGATGATCTCTTCGCGGTCCACCACCATGCGCAGCGCGGCGCTCTGCACCCGCCCGGCGCTGAGTCCTTTATATAAGGCGCGGTTCAGCAGCGGGCTGATTTTGTAACCAATGATGCGGTCCAGACTGCGGCGGGCAAACTGACTCTCTACTTTGTCCTGATCGATGCGGGTGGGGTTTTGCACCGCCTGCTGCACCACTTCTTTGGTGATGGCGTTGAACAACACCCGGTGCACGGTTTTGCCCCGTGGGGCCAGACTGGCGAGGTGATAACTGATGGCTTCGCCTTCGCGGTCGGGGTCGCTGGCCAGATAGATTTCATCGGCGGCCTTCATTTCGCGCTTCAGTTCGGCAATGACCTTCTCTTTGCCCTTGATGGGTTCAAAGCTCAGGTTGAAGTCACCACTCAGCTCCACACCAAAGTCCTTGGCGGGCAGATCGATGATGTGCCCCACGCTGGAGACCACCTTGAAGCCGCTCCCCAGATACTTTTTGAGCGTGCGGGATTTGGCCGGGCTTTCGACCACCACCAGTTTTGAAGCCATAGGCGCGTAGTGTAGGAGCGCCGGGGGGTCTGTCAAAGGAAAGCCCCGCAAGCCTCTGGCGGCCTATTTCAGCGCCAGCACCCTCATCACGGCCCAAAGTGTGCCCAGGCCCCCCGCGCCAAAAAGCGCCAGCACGGGAACGCTCTCGCCCCCCATCAGGGCCATGCCCAGCCCCAACACAGCGGGGTTCTCCAGCAGGGCCAGCGCCACGATGACCAGTGTGCGGGGCTGCTGCCGCCCCGTGGCGGGCGGGGCGGTGGTGTCGATGGTTTCCGATTCGGCCTGCACCCTGGCCAGACCTTTCTCCAGCAGAAAATAACCCCCCGCCGCCGCCGCCAGACCCACCGCCAGCAACACCTGACCAATCATGGCGTCCAGCGCGCCGGGGGCCTTGAAGTGCACCAGACGGGTGATGAGAAACAGAATGGGCGGCTGCGTGGCCATGCCCACGGCAATGATTTTCAGATCCATGAACGGGCCGCCGAAAGAAGGTTTCACCCCTTTAGTTTAGAACTTATCTCATAAATCCCTCCATGGATTTATTCGACCGCCGTGGCCGGAAGTAAATTCCAGCCACGAGCGCGAAAACCTGCGGATTTTCAACCCTCCGGTTTTCGGGGCAGGCCATCCAGGCCTGCCAGAAGCCATCTCTTTGA
>CAYJOG010000286.1:0-4491 GCA_964371695.1 uncultured bacterium | reverse complement strand
GCCCCATCCAGAACGGCATGTGGGCCTATGGCTCCCCCATCGCGCCTGTGGTCATAGAAGAAACCACCACCCTGGCCGGGCCGCGCCACGAGAGCAACTTCACCTTTACCCTGCCGCACTTGGCGGGCACCTATCTGGAAACACCCCTGCACCGCCAGCGCCAGGGCCGCCTGCTGGATGAACTGGACATGGACGAACTCATCCGCCCCGCCACGGTGCTGCACCTGCCCACCCTGGAGCCATTCACCGCCATTGAATTGCAGGACCTGGTGGTGGCCGCCCAGGGTTTGCCGGTGGAAACCGCCGTGCTCATCAGCACCGGATGGGAAAACCGCTGGACCGAAGAAAGTTTCGTCAGCCACAGTCCTTATTTCGATGCAGCCGCCATGGACTGGCTGATTCGCAAAGGCGTGAAACTGCTGGGGGCGGATTTGCCCTGTTATGACAGCCCGGTGAAGGGAGGCCGCGCCCTGGACGCCTATTTCAAAACTGGCGGCAACATTCTGGCTCCGGTGACAGGCCTGCGAAATATCACCAGCCACCGCGTGTTGCTGGTGATGGCCCCCATGGCGGTGAAAGGCGTGTGCGGCGCGCCGTGCCGCGTATTTGCCGCCGAATGGCCCCTGGCGGAATAATCCCGGCGCTTTCTGAGAATTTGTTTATAAAGTCCCTCCTGGACTTTATAAACCCCATCAGGTCCGGGCAAAGCCCGGACCTGATGGCGAAAACCTCAACATTTTCAACGTTTCGGCTTTCGAATGCGGTCATCCATGACCGCCAGAGCCTGTTTGCTGGTTTTTTGACTACTTTATAAACAGGCTCTGCTGCATCGGAAAACAAAAAAGCCACCGGAATTTCCGATGGCTTTTTGTGGATTGACGGGGGGATATTACTTTGCTCTTTTGGAGATGGCCTCCTGCTGCTCCTGGGTGAGGGGGCCGGGGCGGCCTTTCCATTCGCCGCTGGTGGTTTCGTGGTGAATCACCCATTTGTCACGCTTTTTGTCGTGATGGGGTTTCCATTTGCCGGTGAAATCTGATTTCGGGCCGACCTTGCGGGTGCGTTTGCCTTTGGGGCCGCGTTTGCCTTTTCCCAGCAGTTTGTCGCGGGTGTCTTCCAGATCATGAAAAAGCACCTTGCGGTCTTTTTCCAGCTTTTTCAGTTGCGCCGTCAGATCACTGATTTTGGAATCAATGGTGGCGGCGGCTTTTTCCAGCACGGCCTGTTCTTCTTCAATCAGCTTATGCAGCTTCTCTTTAATTGTGGACATTCATTTTCCTCCCGGAAAGATTTTCAGACATGTTAACGGGTAAAGAATTAATTGCAAGATGTAAAAAAAATCTCTTGGCACAACTGTCCTGCCGGGTGACACGTGGGGTGAATTGCCTGAAAACCCCCTTGAAAGTCCGGCGTCATTCCCGCGAAAGCGGGAATCCAGTCAAAACAAAAAGCAAAGGGCTTTTGACCCTTTTTTAAAAAAATCTGGATTCACGCTTTCGCTGGAATGACGGCAGGGAAGCGAGGTAACGGGTTGGATCGTTACCCCTGGGCAATCAGCCAGGAGACAAATAAAAACGGTTGACCCATGGCGAATCACAGCAAACTGAATTGTTGTAAAGGAAAACAAGAAATAACTTCGTGTGCGCCATTCGCAGACAGGCGTGTCCGTGCCCAAAAAGATATTGGGCCACAAAACTGTCTGGTTTGGCAAACAGCGCAGGGCACTCCCCGGCATGTCTGGCGCAGGGGGTTCGACACCGCCCCCATTGACTGCCCCCCGGCTGTTTCTTAAGATGCCCTCCCTTTGGGAGGCGGTTTTGAGCGAGAACCACGAACGGCTGCAATTGGTAGCGGGCAACGGCAACCCCGCCCTTGCTGAGCGCATTGCCCAGCGGCTGAACCTGTCGCTCTCGGCCTGTCAGGTCAAGCGTTTCAGCGACGGCGAATCCCAGGTGCTCATCTCCAACTCCATGCGGGGGCATGACGTGTGGATCATCCAGTCCACCGGCCCGCCGGTGAACGACCACCAGATGGAAATCCTCATCATCATCGACGCCCTGCGCCGCGCCAGCGCCAATTCCATCAACTGCGTGATTCCTTATATGGGTTATGCCCGGCAAGACAAAAAAGTCGGCCCCCGCGAACCCATCACCGCCAAACTGGTGGCCAACCTGATGGAAAAGGCCGGGGCCAGCCGCGTGCTCACCATGGACGTACACGCCCCCAGCATTCAGGGGTTTTTCGACATTCCGGTGGATCACCTCACCGCCATTCCCCTGCTGGCGCGGGATTTTCGCGACCGGGGCCTGAGCGGCGAGGACGTGGTGGTGGTCAGCCCCGACGTGGGCGGCGTGGTGCGCGCCCGGCAGCTTTCCAACCGTCTGGACAGCTCTCTGGCGATCATCGCCAAGCGCCGCCCCCGCCCCAACGTGGTGGAAATGGTGGAACTGGTGGGCAACGTGCAGGGCAAAACCTGCATCATGATCGACGACATGATTGACACGGCGGGCACCATCGTGATGGCCGCCGAAGAGCTGATTAACCACGGCGCCAAAGAGGTTTATGCCTGCTGCACCCACCCCCTGCTCAGCGGCCCGGCGGTGGAACGGCTCAAAAACCCGGCCATCAAGGAACTGGTGGTGACCGACACGCTGCCCCTTCCCCCAGAGAAATCCCTGGATAAAATCCGGGTCCTGACCGTGAGCGACCTGTTCGCCGAAGCCATCGTGCGCGGTTTTGAACAACGCTCCATCAGCGAGCTTTTTGATTGACAAGGTATTTGACTGAAAAGACAAGGGCGTATTCGCCAACCCCAGGGAGGCCAACATGGCACGACAAGTTGTAGAACTTCACGTTTCGGAACGACACCTTTCCAGCAAGGGCGCGCTCAAGAGCGCCCGGCGTCTGGGCCACATCCCCGCCGTCCTCTACGGACGCCACCTCGAAAAACCGCTCCCCCTCATGGTGGACGAAAAGGACTTCACCCAGATGCTGAAGAACGAGGCCCGGCACCTGGCGATCCTCAAAATGCACCTGGGAGGCGGCGAGCGCACCTGCATCCTCAAGGCCATGGAGCGCGACCCCGTTACCCGCAAACCCACCCATCTGGATTTTCAGACCCTTTCTCTCGAAGAAAAAAGCCGTTTTCAGGTGCCGGTGAAACTGGTGAACACCGAGGCCGCCACCAAACTGGACATGGTGCTGCAAACGCCGGTGGGCGAGGTGGAAGTCGAGTGTCTGCCCCTGGACTGCCCCCTGGAGATTGATCTGGATGTCTCCAAATATGTGCGCGACGGGGCCGTGGCCCACGTGCGGGATTTGCCCTTTGGCGAAGCCGTGCGCCTCATCACCCACGGCGAAGAAACCGTGCTGGTGGTGCAGGCCCCGGCGGCTCCCCCGCCCCCCACTGAGGCAGAACTGGCCGCCGCCGCCGAAAAAGCCAAAACTGCTGGCGCCAAGGGTGGCAAGGGCAAGAAATAGGGTTCTCATTTCCCTCCCCTGTTCGAAAAACGAGAGAAGGAACTGCGGTTTTTGCTTTTTCCCACGCAGGCAGGACCACAGGCGAAATGCCTGGGCCACTGGCGCTGCCAAAGAAAACCGGTAGAACAGGCTTCCAGCCTGTTTCAAACATAAACACAGGCAAGATGCCTGTGCTACCAAAAACAAAAACACCAGCAGCCCTACAACCTGTTTTTTAATGTGACGGCCGCACTTGACAAGACCTGAACAAATCTTCTTAATATGCCCTCCCCGGCAGCATCACTTAACAAAACCCCGCCGGGCTGTTAACCTGCTTATGCACATGTCTACCATCTGGATGCCTCTGGCCAGCGTTCTGCTGGCAACTCTCTGCACGTGGGCCATGCGCATGCTGGCTCCCATGGTGGGATATCTGGACCACCCCGGCGCGCAGCGTTTTCACGAAAAAACCACACCCCTGCTGGGCGGCGCGGCAATTTTTCTCACGCTGTTTCTGCTGGGTCTTTCGGTGAAGGGCCTGTTCGGCCCCAAATATGTCCATTTCTTCCTGGGCCTCAGCGCCCTGTTTTTCATGGGACTGGTGGATGACAAGATCACCCTTTCGCCCCTGGCCAAACTGGGGGGCCAGGTGTTTGTGGCCCTGGCGTTTTATTTTGGCGGCCTGCGCGTGGCGCTGTTTGAGTGGGAGTTGCTGAACGCCTGTGTGGGCATTGCGTGGGTGGTGGGCATCGTCAACGCCATGAACCTGTTGGACAACATCGACGGCCTCTGCGGCTCCATCACCCTGGTGGCCGTGGTGGTGCTCACGGGTTTTCTCCTGGCGCTCAACAACCTGCCCATGGCCCTGTTTGGCCTGCTCACGGCGGGCGCGCTGGTGGGGTTCCTGTTCCAGAACTTCTACAACGCCAAAATCTTTCTGGGAGACGCGGGGGCCATGCTGCTGGGGGGTCTGGTGGCGGGCCTGGGGCTGATGTGCGTGCAATCCGGCGACGTGCCCAGCCACCTTTCCAT
>CAYJOG010000285.1:0-4503 GCA_964371695.1 uncultured bacterium | reverse complement strand
GAGCACAAGACGGCGATAGTTTGCGAGGAGTCTTTCCAGATGCCCATTGGGGCATTTGGCCGAGCAAAGGCGATAGCGACATCGCCGCTACTCCAGGATACAAACGGATATTATCGGCACAGAGCATTCGGCAACCCGCCCCGTTTGGGGCGGGTTTTTTATTTCGGAGGCCGGTGTTGAAAATCCACCCCACGGCCGCTTAACTGTGGTTGCCAATTCTTTTCAGGGAGCTTTTTCATGACCACACAGCGCATTTCACCCCGCCACAAACTGAGCACCTTTGAGCGCCCCACCCACACCGAAACCGGCCTGCTGGTGCTGGTGCACCGCAGCCGCGACACCGGAGAATATGTGGCCTGGTGCCCCCATCTGGAACTCACTGCCCACGGCAACAGTTTTTCCAAAGCCTGCGATGAACTCACCCGCCTGGCCGCTGCCACGCTGGGGCATGCGCCGGATGAACCCTTTGATTTCCAGTTTGAAAATTTTGGCGCGTGAACAAACGGGCGAGGCGCTACGCCCCTCCCTGCTGACTTGGAATCCAAACAGCCCGATTGTTCCCTCCCCCCATAAAAGGGGAGAGGGAGCGATGTGCCATTTTTCTGAAAAAGTCGTTGGCCATCCCCCGCTACGCCGCACAAAAACCCGCTGCTAAACTTCGGCCATGGAAGATCACCTGACGTTTGGCCGCTTCGGCGGCGCTTTTGTGCCCGAAACCCTCTCGCCGGCCCTGGCGGAACTGCGCCTGGCCCTGAAGCAGGCCCAGAAAGACAAAACCTTCTGGGCCGAGTTTGAAGACCTGCTCAAACACTACGTAGGCCGCCCCACGCCGCTTTATGAAACCCGTCGTTTTTCGGCCAGGGCCGGTTGCCGGGTGATTCTCAAAGACGAGGACCTCAACCACACCGGCGCGCACAAAATCAACAACGCCATCGGCCAGTGCCTGCTGGCCAAACGCATGGGCAAAAAACGCATCATCGCCGAAACCGGCGCGGGCCAGCACGGCGTGGCCACCGCCACCGCCTGCGCGCTTTTGGACCTGCCCTGCGCAGTGTTCATGGGGGAGGAGGACATCCGCCGCCAAGCCCCCAACGTGGAGCGCATGAAACTGCTGGGGGCCGAGGTGGTGTGTGTCACCAGCGGCAGCCGCACGCTCAAGGACGCCTGCAACGAGGCCCTGCGCAACTGGGTGAGCACGGTGGACCACACCCACTACGTCATCGGCAGCGTGGTGGGGCCAGACCCCTTCCCCCGCATGGTGCGGGATTTTCAGTCGGTGATCGGCCACGAGGCGCGCCGCCAGATGAAACAGCAGTTTGGCGCGCTGCCCCACAGCGTGGTGGCTTGTGTGGGGGGTGGCAGCAACGCCATGGGCATTTTTCACGCGTTCGTCAAAGACAAACCCGTGGCGCTGGTGGGCGTGGAGGCCGCCGGAGAGGGCCTGAACAAACGCCACGCCGCGCCGCTTTCCAAAGGCAGCGTGGGCATATTGCACGGCTCGGTGAGTTATGTGCTGCAAGACGAAGACGGTCAGGTGCAGGAGGCCCACTCCATCAGCGCGGGGCTGGATTATCCCGGTGTGGGGCCAGAGCACGCGTATTTCAAAGAGACGGGCCGTGTGAAATATGTGGCGGTGACCGACGACGAAGCCCTCTCGGCGTTTGAGTCGCTCACCCTGCTGGAGGGCATCATTCCGGCGCTGGAAAGCAGCCACGCCCTGGCCTGGGTGCTGAAGCAGAAGGGCAAGTTCTCAAAAGATGCGCTGGTGCTGGTGAGCCTGAGCGGCCGGGGCGACAAGGACATGCAGACCGTGATGGGGGCGCTCGAGGCCCGCGAAAAAACACGCAAACCAAAACCGAAGAGTGCGTGAGGGTTCGGTTATTTTTTCTCAAACTGCCGTTTGACGCCCAGGGCCGCCACCAGCAGCAGCAGGTTGATGCCAAGACTGATGTACAGGGCTGAGGGAAAACCCAAAAGCCGCGTGGCCTGACCCACCCCCGGTGGACCAATCAACAGACCCACCGCCCCGCAGAAAAAAAGAAACCCATTGGTTTCATCCATCCGTTCGGGGTCCATTTTTGCCCCCAGACCCAGAGCCAGCGGCACCACCGGCCCCATGAAGAATCCCGTCACCGCCAGCGCCCCCACCGCCAGCAGCGGCGTGGGCGCGGTGCTCAGCACCACCTGGGCCGCCATGCTGCCCCCGGCGGCCATGGCCAGCACCTTGCCCTCGCCAAAACGTTTGGCCAGGGGGCCGGTGCTCAGGCGACCCAGCCACATCAGGCCCCAAAAACCCGACAGCAGCCGGGCCGCGTCGGCGGGGGACATCGTGAACTTGTGTTTGAGCACCACGGTGGCCCAGTTGTTCAGCGTCTGTTCCGTGGCCAGATACAACACAAACACCACCCCCAGCCACAACAACAAAGGTGGTTTGGGTCCGCCTCTTAGAGCCTGTTCTGAAATTGCGCCATGTGAAACAGGGTGCGATTTGAACAGGCTCTTGCGGTCATGGATGGCCGCATCCGAAGATCGAAACTTTGAAAAAGTTGAGGTTTTCGCCACGCCGAGGGGGCTTTGCCCCCGCTGGCGTTGGGTTTTAAAAGTCCACGACGGACTTTTAAAACAGGTTCTAAGAGTGGGGCCTACCGGTGGCGCTGTCTCAGGCGCGGGTGCGACGGTTTTCGCCGAACGGTTGAAAATCCACAACGCCACGGTGCAGAACAAAAAAGTGATGGCGATGCCCAGGGGGAACAGCCGCCAACTGCCTCCACGGGCCAGCCACCAGCCCGCCGCCATGGGGGTGAGCAGCGCCCCCATGCAATAGGTGGCGTTCAGCAGGGACATGGCCGAGGTGATCCGCCCCGGATTCATGCGCATCAGCAGGGCATTGGCCCCAATTTCGTGATAGGCCGCCAAAAGGCCAAACAGCGCCATGCCCGCGCCAATCCACAGCAGGCTGGAGGCCAGACCCCACAGGGCCATGGACACACCAAACCCCGCCGAGGCAATCAGCAGCAGGGTGAGGTGGCTCAGCCGCCCCGCCAGCCGCCGCACCCACACCAGGCCCAACATGAAGGCCGCGCCAAACACCAGCACCATGCCGCCCCAGGCCGAGGGGTGAAATTTGAGGTCCGCCGACATCACCGGCAAAAGCGCGCCGCCCCCCACACCCGCCACCGCCAGGGCGAAACGCAGGGTGTGAATAACGATGGTCACGCCCCTGACGTTGCGGTTGGGTGGGGTTTCCATAAGCGGGCCATGGTAGCAGGGTGCTGGTTAACATCCTGGGCAGCTGGTGCAGGTCTGGTGGCGCGAGGTTTTTTTGCCAACGAATCGTTTGTTTGTGGCTTTTTGCACCTGCCACTACCATAGGGTCAAGGACAATGGACCACTCACCCATCCCACCCTGGGGGGGTTCCACCGCCAGCCTCAAGGAGCGCGAGGAAACCACCCTGCCCACCAGTCCCCTGGTGGACCTCATCGGCAACACGCCCCTGTTGCCAATTCTGCGCAACAATCCTCTTCACCCCAGGGTCAAGATTTTCGCCAAGGCCGAGTGGTTCAACCCCGGCGGATCGGTGAAGGACCGCGCCGCCTGGAACATGGTGAAAAACGGTTTTCTTTCCGGCTCCTTTTCGCCCGAAAAAATTTTGCTGGACGCCACCAGCGGCAACACCGGCATTGCCTATGCCATGCTGGGCGCGGCCCTGGGGTTCAAGGTAAAGCTGTGCCTGCCCAAAAGCGCCAGCCCGGAGCGCAAGCGCATTTTGCGGGCCTATGGTGTGGAACTGGCGCTGACGCCGCCAGAAGAAGGCAGCGACGGGGCCATTCGTCTGGCGCGCCAACTGGCGGCAGAAAACCCCGACCTTTATTTTTACCCCGATCAATACAGCAACCCCGGCAACTGGCAGGCGCACTACCACACCACCGCCGAAGAAATCTGGAAACAGACGGGCGGGGCCGTGACCCACTTTGTGGCGGGCCTGGGTACCAGCGGCACGTTCTGCGGCGTCACCAAACGGCTCAAGGAACTCAACCCGGCCATTCAGTGTGTGAGTTTTGAGCCGGACGTGCCCTTTCACGGCCTGGAGGGCCTCAAGCACATGGCCACCGCCATTGTGCCCGGCATCTATGACCAATCCCTGGCCGACGAAAACATGGGCGTCTGCACCGAAGAAGCCCAGAAAACCACCCTGGCCCTGGCCCGGCGCGAGGGTTATCTCGTGGGCATTTCCAGCGGCGCAGCCCTGGTGGCGTGTCTGAAAATCGCCGAGAGGATCACCGGCGAGGGGTGCATCGTCACCATGTTTCCCGATGGCGGCGACAAATACCTCTCGGAGCCTTACTGGGAAAAAATGGAAGGCGGCGGGGCCTGAGCGCCCTGCGGTAAAAAGCAGTCAGACGATGTTTTTCATTCACCGCGACACTTACAACGCCATCCTGCGCCACACCGAGGCCGGTTATCCCCACGAGGCCTGCGGACTGCTGAGCGCGCCCTATACC
>CAYJOG010000284.1:0-4531 GCA_964371695.1 uncultured bacterium | reverse complement strand
AAACCTATTTTGGATTTGTGTATGACATTCTTTCTCATTTTAGATGTACGTACAAACATCGCTAATTTAATTTATGAAGCCCCTTTTGTCAAGAGCCACCCGCAAACATCGGCCCATGAATAAAAACCACGCCTCCCCCGCCCTGCAGGGCCTTTTGCTGGCCCTGGGCTCGGCGCTGTTGTTTGGCCTGCTCACGCCCATCGTCAAACTCATTGCGCCCAGGGTGCATCCCTTTGTCATCACGGGCTGCATGGGGGTTGGCTCGGCGGTGGGGTTGAGCACGCTGCTGGCGGTGCGGTATTGGGCGGGGGGCCGCCACGCCCCGGCCATGATGAAATCCGGCCAGTGGCCCTGGCTGCTGGGGGCCACGGTGTTTGGCGGTGGCCTGGCCCCCCTGTGTTACTGGTGGGGGCTGTCGCTCACCACCGCCTCCACTGCGTCGTTGCTGCTGAACCTGGAGGGCGTGTTCACGGCGGCCCTGGCGTGGCTGGTGTTCCGTGAGCGCGTCTCGGCCCGCAGCGTGTTGGGCCTGCTGCTGATTGTGGCGGGCGGCGTGGTGTTGGCGGTGTCTCAAAAACTCGCCGCCGGGGCCCTGGGGGGTGCGGTGCTGGTGGGGCTGGCGGCCCTGTGCTGGGGCGTGGACAACAACTTCACCCGCGTGATTTCAGGGGCGGACCCGGTGGTGCTGGTGCTCATCAAAAACGGCGTGTCGGGCGTGGTGAATCTGGCGATTGGCCTGAGCCTGGGGCATCACCTGCCCGCCGCCCCGGTCACGGCCCGCCTGGCATTGGGGGGTCTGGTGGGCATTGGCGGCAGTCTGTTGTTGTTTGTGATGGCGCTCCGGCACATCGGCGCGGCCCGCACAGCGGCCTGTTTTGGCACCGCCCCGTTTGTGAGCGCGATGCTGGCGGTGGCGTGGCTGGGTGAGACCCCCGGCACGGCGCTGATGGTCACGGCGCTGCTCATGGCGGGGGGTGTGGGTTTGTTTTTGTCGGAAGTGCGGTGAATGCGGGAAAATAGGCCCATGTTCACCCTGCGCCCCGCCGCCGCACGCGGCCATTTTGATCACGGCTGGCTCAAGACCTGGCACAGTTTTTCGTTTGCAGGTTATCAGGATGAAGCCCACATGGGTTTTGGCCCCCTGCGGGTGATCAACGAAGACATCGTGTCCCCCGGCATGGGTTTCGCTACCCACGGCCACAGCGACATGGAAATTGTCACCTATGTGCTGAGCGGTGCGCTGGAGCACAAGGACAGCCTGGGCCACGGCTCGGTGATCCGCCCCGGCGAGGTGCAATACATGCGGGCGGGCACGGGCATCCGCCACAGCGAAGTCAACCCGTCCGATTCCGAGGCGGTGCATCTGTTGCAGATATGGCTTTTGCCCAGCACCACTGGCCTGAAACCCGGTTATGAACAGATGGCCTTTGAGCCGCCCCAAAACAGCCTGCGGCTTTTGGCCAGCGGCCTGGGGATAGAGGGCGCGTTGCCTATCCACAGCCCGGTCACGCTTTATGCCGGGCGGCTTGGCGCGGGGCAAAAGCTGGCGCACGGCGGCGGCAAAGAAAAACTGGGCTGGCTGCAACTGATTTCGGGTGAACTCGCGCTGGGTGGCGTCACGATGAAACCCGGAGACGGCGCGGCTATTTCCTGCGAGGCCGACTGGCCCCTCCAGGCTGTTCAGGATGCTCACTTTCTGCTGTTTGACATGGAGCGGGTGTGACCCCCGCAAGCGGGAAGGGCTGGCGCATTTTCGGAGTAGACGTGGACGTAATAAGAGCTTTTTTTCTTGCCCTCTCCCTGAGGGAGAGGGCAGCCGAAGGTTGAGCGAAGCGAAATCTGAGGCGGGTGAGGGGGAAAGAGAACTTTTGAAAAAAGTCTGATTCTTTCTCCCAGCCTGTTCCCCCTCACCCGCCCGTGACCTCACATCTGTTCGGTCACGGTCTGCCCTCTCCCTCAGCGCCTGTTTATAAAGTCCGTCCTGGACTTTATAAACTTACCGCCAGCGGAGGCAAAGCCTCCTTGGCGGGCAAAAACCCCAGTATTTTCAACACTTCGGCTTTTGAGGCGGGACATCCATGTCCCGCAAGAGCCTGTTTCGATTACACCATGTTTCACATGGCGCAATTTAGAAACAGGCTCTCAGGGAGAGGGCAAGAACTGGCCCCGCCCTCTGTCTACGTCAAACATGAATTTGCTCTATTTCTCCAGCCCCGCCAGCGCTGCTTTCACCACGTGACTGGCCGACAGGCCATAGGTCTCGAACAACTCGTTCTGTTTGCCGCTCTGGGCATAGGTGTCGTTCACGGCCACCCGCGTCACGGGCTTGGGGCCGTGCTGGGCCAGGGCCTGACACACCACGCTGTTCAGGCCGCCATAAAAACCGTGTTCTTCGGCGGTGAGCACCAGTTGGTGCGGGGCGGCCAGTTCGGCAAAGGCTTTTTCGGGAAAGGGTTTCAGGCTGTAGGTGTCCACCACCGTGGCGCTCACGCCGTGTTTTTCCTTCAGTTCTTCGGCGGCGGTGAGCGTGATGTCCACCATCAGGCCGCAGGCGGCCATCAGCACGTCCGCGCCTTTTTGCAGAACTTTAAAACCCCCCACCGGAAAAGCCTCGCCCTGGCTGTAAATCACCGCCGCCTTGGGGCGGCCCACCCGCAGATAACCGGGGCCGTTCCATTTGTAAAGTTCGTGTGTGAGCGCGTGGCCCGCGTGTTCGTCGCTGGGCACCAGCACACAAAAACCGGGCAGCGTGAGCATCAGTGCGATGTCTTCGGTGGCCATCTGGCTGGGGCCGTCTTCGCCCAGGCTGATGCCCCCGTGGCTGCCCACCAGTTTCACAGCCCGCTGGTTATAGGCGCAGCCCACGCGGATCTGCTCAAATCCCTTGTTCAGCAAAAAGCTGGAGAAACTGCTGGCAAAGGGCACCTTGCCCGCCGCCGCCAGGCCCACGGCAATGCTCACCAGATTCGCCTCGGCAATGCCCACGTTAAAAAACCGCTCAGGATATTTTTCGCCGAACTTGTAGCTCTGGGTGCTTTTGCTCAGGTCGGCGTCCAGAGACACCACGTTGGGGTCGGTCCCGCCAAGTTCCAGCAGGGCGGCGCCAAAGGCTTCGCGGGTGGCTTTTCCCATGGGGCGGCTCATGGCGTCAGCTCCTTCAGGGCGGCGTCTTTTTGCGCGTCGTTGGGGGGAATCCCGTGCCAGCCCACTTCGTTTTCCATAAACGACACGCCCTTGCCCTTCACGGTGTGGGCGATGAGGACGAACGGTTTTTCGGGGTAACCGCCCCGTTCGTCGAGCGCGGTGAAAAGCTCCTCAAAATCGTGGCCGTCCACCTCGCGCACTTCCCAGCCAAAGGCTTCCCACTTGGCGGCGAAAGGCTCCAGCGCCATGATCTCCTCCACCCGGCCATCCAGTTGAATCTTGTTGTAATCCACAATGCAGGTGAGGTTGTCCACCTTGAAATGGCTGGCGAACATGGCGGCTTCCCAAATCTGGCCTTCGTTGCATTCGCCGTCGCCGAGGATGACGTAGGTGTGAAAATCCTTCTGGTCCAGCCGGGCCGCCAGCGCCATGCCGATGCCAATGCTCAGGCCCTGGCCCAGGCTGCCGGTGCTGGCCTCCATCACGTTCCACAGGCGATAGTCCGGGTGGCACTGCAGCGGGCTGTTCAGCCGGCGGAAGGTGTCCAGTTATTCTTCGGGCAAAAATCCCCGCTCCACCAGGGCGGCATAAAGCGCCGGGCAGCCGTGGCCCTTGCTCAGAATCAGGCGGTCGCGGTTTTTGTCCATGGGGTGGGCGGGGTCGCGTTTCACATAACCGCCCCACATCAGGGCGGTCAGGATTTCCACCGCTGAAAGGCTGCCACCGGGGTGGCCGCTCTGGGCGGCGTGAATCTGCCGGATGACGTGCCGCCGCAGTGTGGCGGCGACGGATTTCAGTGTGTCGATGTCCGGAGCGGACGTAACCTCGGTGGCCATGGCGTGCGGAGGATAACAACCCGCAGGGGGCGGGACAACCGATATCAGGAAATGGTTTCTGCGCTTCGCCGCGTCACTTGTCAAGCACACTGCCAGCAAAACCGGGGCCAAACCAAAAGGAGCGCCAAAACCTGTTAAAATCGCCTTTGGTTCAAACCACCATGCCGCGCTGGAAATATCCACAGGATGAAGCTGAAATGGCCCCGTTGTGGTCTACGGCGCTGGATCGTTTCGCGGACATCGAGGGTGCGGTCAAGGACATCCTCAAGGCCGTGGCGGTGGAAAAAGACACCGCGCTCAGGCGCTTCAGCCAGCAGTTTGACAGCGTGGCGCTGGAGGGAGACCTGGCCGTGCCCGAACAGGCGCTGGCAGACGCCGCCGCCGCCATGGACCCCGACCTGAAAGAGGCCATCACCCTGGGCGTGAAACGCCTGCGGCAATACTACGCCGCGCTGGCCCCCGCCGGAGGCTGGGCCGGGCCTCGCCAGGCTGCCACGCCAGAGATGGATTTGTCGCTGCGCACCCTGCCTCTGGGCCGCGTGGGGGTGTAT
>CAYJOG010000283.1:0-4554 GCA_964371695.1 uncultured bacterium | reverse complement strand
CGGGCAAAGCCCGCGTGGTGGCCCAACCTGTGGAAACCGCAGGGCTGAAAGCCAACCGGAGATTTCCGTAGTAGCCACGGGCGTCCCGCCTGTGGCATAAAAACAAAGGTCAAAATACCTTTTTGTTTTCACTGGATTCCCGCTTTCGCGGGAATGACGGCGGGAGATGGTTTTCTTTCTTGGGTTGTTCTTTTGCGCGCAGCGCCATATTCGGTGGGTCTGGGAGGCCCGCCGGCCTCCCAGTGGGGGGTTTGGGGGGCAACGCCCCCCAAATAAAAAATGAGCTAACATTACAGGGTGTTGAGAAAGTCCCTCCTGGCCTTTCTCAACCCATTTCGCTCAAGCAAAGCTCTCGCAAAATGGCGCTTTTGCTGGGGGTTTTTCAACCCCCAGCAAGCGGAAAATCCATCCATGGATTTTTCAGGGTGTTTATCAACACCCTGCTAAAAACCGGCTTAATCGCCGTGTGTCTAAAATGTCCCCATGAACAAACAGCAGAAGTTCTCACTGGCCACCAATTATCAAAAGCGCCAACTGACGGTGAGGGGCGCGCTGAGAGACGCGCTGCTGGCGGCGCTGGGCCTGCCGGGGCCGGACGTGTTTGATTACCCCGGTCCCCAACCGGGGCCGCCAGAAAAAGAACCCGCGCCCTGGGGTCACGACACCACCGCCACGCACCCCTTCAAAAAAACCTTTGCCGAGCGCAAGTTGGCTTATCTGAAGTTTGCCGCCAGCGGCGATGGAAACCTGATGAGCGCCATGTGCCGTCTGGTGCTGGGTCAGAAACCCGCTCTGGACGGCGCCGACCTGCAACGCCGCGTGGATTTTGTGAACAGCCGCGAGGACTGCGCCGATTTTGAACTCACCCGCCTCATGCGGGCGTTGTATCTCAACCGACTGCACAAGGGGGCGCTTTTCTCGCCGGGTCAACTGGCCCAGGTGGAAAAAGCCGTGCTGGATTTCAAATATTGGGTGGACGAGCCGGGGCACAACAAGATGATTTCCTGGACCGAAAACCACATGCTGCTGTTTCACAGTCTGGAATATCTGGCGGGGCAGTATTTCCCTACCGCAACCTTCACCAACAATCACCAGACAGGCCGCTGGCGCATGGCCCACGCAAGACCGCTGATTCTGGACTGGATCAACAAGCGGGCGCGGTTCGGTTTCAGCGAGTGGGACAGCAACGTGTATTTCGAGGAAGACCTCACCCCGCTTTTGAATCTGGCGGATTTCGCCGAGGACAAGGCCCTGCACACACAGGCCGCCATGGCGGTGGACCTGATGACCATGGACATGGCGTTTGACCACTTTTATGGCATGTTCCCCGCCAGCAAGGGCCGCACTTATGTGGAATGGAACAAATGGGCGTGGCGGCATCCGCTGGCGAACGTGTTCAAGGTGCTGTGGGGTTATGGCCGTTTCACCGACCCCACCAGTTTCGCCGCCGTGCTGCTCGTGACCGGAGACCACGCGCCGCCCCCGGCCATTGAGGCGCTGGGCATGGACATGTCGCTCACCTACGAACACCGCGAGCAGACGGGCATCACCCTGGATTTCGCCATGAACACCCTGGGCTGGAACCCCGCCGACACCGACGACCTCATGCGGCTCATGGCCATCGGGGCCTATGGTGAGCCAGAGGTGATTGACCACGTGCTGGCCGCCATTGAGCGCCACGGCCTGTGGGAAATCGATTTTGTGGTAGAGGCCAAACCCCTGCGCCCCGTGGCGAAGTTTTTGCCGCTTGCGGAAATCTCACGCCGCGTGCCGCTGGAACTGCACCGCACCTACATGGGCGTGGCCAACAAGCTGTCCTACAAAACGCCCGACTACATGCTCTGTAGCGCGCAGGATTATCACAAAGGCCAAGCCGCCAACCAGCAGATGATCTGGATGGCCAGCCTGGCCCCCGACGCCATTGTGCATGTCAACAACCCCGGCGCACTCAGCGACGACGAACGCTGCCCGGCCTATTTCGGCAACGACAACCGCCTGCCCCGCGTGGCCCAGTGGCGCAATGTGCTGGCGAGTGTTTACCGCATCAACCCGGTGAAAATGGCGGGCGAACGGGCGGTGTTCCGTTTCACCCACGCCTATTTCCCCAAAGCGGCCTTTGACGAAGTGTTCACTGAGGGCAATTGGACTTTTGCGCGCAAGGGCAAGGGTTATCTGGCGCTTTACGCCAGCCGCCCCACCACCTGGACCACCACGGGGCGCGACCAGGACCGGGAACTGGTGGCGCAGGGAGACCGCGTGGTGTGGCTGTGCCACCTGGGCCGGCAGGCCGAGGACGGGGCTTTTGAAAACTTCTGCCAGCGCATTGCCCACACGCCAGTGCGCATCGAGAAAGACCACAACCGGGTGGTTTACGACGCGCCGGGCGTGGGCGAAATCGCCTTTGGCTGGGACGACCCTTTTTGTGTCAACGGCCAGAGCATTCCGCTGGAGGGTTATCCCCACTTCGAAAATCCGTTCATCACCGCACCCCGCGACACGCTGGTGTTCAAACTCAAAAAAGACCAACACCACCTGACGCTGGATTTTGAAAAAGGTCAGCGCCGCAGCAACACGAAGAGATAAGACCCCCTCTCCATAAAAGGGGATTCTCATGACCCACCAGTTGGCGTCATTCCCGCGCAAGCGGGAATCCAGTCAGGACAAAAAGCAAAAAACCTTCTTCCTTATCAGTGGGGCGGGCGTCCCCGCCCGCCTGAACAAAGAAGGACAAAAATCTCTTTTCTTTAAATGGCGGGCGAGGACGCCCGCCCCACTGAAAGAAAACAGAAAAAGAAACAGAAAAAGGTGTTCTGTTTTTGTTTCATCTGGATTCCCGCTTGCGCGGGAATGACGCCAACTTATGGGTAAAAACAAGACTTCAGGGAAGCATGACTTGGAACTAATTCCCCGCCACCTGGGCCTGAACGGCCTGCGGGGGCACTGATTTTTCTTCTGCCGGTTTTTTGGCCGGATGGCTGGCTTTGGCCAGCGACCGCCAGTAAAAACCACCCGCCACCAGCAAAAAGGCCGACCACACCACCGCCTGCACCGCGTGCCAGCGGTCGGTGTAGCCAAACAGCACGTTCAGCACGTTGCCCGGAAAAGCATTCGCGGGCAACCAGGGGCTGAGGTCAAACCACAGCGGCCCCAGGCCAAACCATGGCACGGCCCTGATGGGCGGGTTGAGCATTTTGTAGCGCCCGGTGGCCGGGTCCAGCACCAGCGAGGTGACGTTGGCGGTGTCAAACGCCGAGAGGGCGTTCACCAGCAGGCCCGCGATGATGAGCAGCAACATCACCCCCAGCACCTTGAAAAACACCTGCAAGTTCATCTTCACACCAAAAGCGAACAGGCCCACACCAATCAGCACCGCCAGCGCCGTGCCCCCCACACAACCCAAAAAGGGCAACCAGCGGGCAAAGCCCTCGGCCCCGGCGGGGTTCAGCGCCCCCGCCAGAAACAGCACAATCTCGGCCCCTTCGCGCAAAATGGCCACGCTCACCAGTGTGCCCACCGCAAGGCCCGTGTGGCCTTTTTGTGTGGCCTGGGCCACGCTCTCACGCACACGCTGGCCAATGAAACGGGCCTGCTGGGTCATCCACACCAGCATCCAGGTGAGCATCACCACGGCCACCACCGAAAACAGGCCCTTGGAAAAATGATAAACCTTGCCGGTGAAGCCCCCCAAAAGCGCCTGACTCACCACGCCCATCAACACACTCACACCCACGCCAAAAGCCACCCCCAGCCACACCCATCGGCTGAGTTGCCCCTGCCCCGCCTGACGCAGCGTGGCCAGCACAATGCCCACCACCAGACTCGCCTCCAGCGCCTCGCGCAGGGTGATGAAAAACGGCGCCGCCGCCAGACCCAGGTTCATGTCAATTCCCGTCCTTTCCTTCTTCCGCGCCGCTGTTTTCCTGTTCTTCTTCGGCTTCTTCCTCTTCTGATTCACCTTCTTTTTTCTCGACAGGCACGTATGTTTTGCCGTCGCCTGCCGTGATGAGGTCCTTGATCAGGTCAAATTCTTCCTGGCTGGCGGCCCCCTTGCTCACCAGTTCCTCGGTGGTTTTATAGGGGCGGTGCTCTTCAATGCGATGGTCCAGACCCGGTTTGGTGCCGGGGAGTTCCAGTTTTTCCAGTTCTTCATAGGGCGCGGTGTTGATGTTGATGAGGCCGCCCGCCTCGCCGCCGCCTTTTTTGGCGCAGCCCGCCAGACCCAGACCCAAGGCCAGAGCCGCTGTCAGGGCCAATCCGCCAACTGTTTTGAGGATGCTTTTTTTCATGTGTTTCTCCTTTTTCTGCCGTTGGGCGGAAGAAATCTGACGCCCGGCCCAACTTAATGATATTGATTCTCATTAATTTTTCAAGACTGTCAAGTCTTTTTTATAAACTTTCCCGCCACACGTCCCTGCGCCAACTCAGAGAATGTTTATAAATGAATGACGATTCGTTCGCCAACAATCTCTTACCGGAGTAGCGGCGGGGCCCCCCGCCCCCCAAAAAAAAAAAAACCCGAAATTTTTAATTTTTTTTTGGAGGTGGGGGGAGCCC
>CAYJOG010000282.1:0-4563 GCA_964371695.1 uncultured bacterium | reverse complement strand
CCGTGGCCCCCAGCTCCATCATGGCCTGATTGTGTGTGGCCGGGTCACCGTGCCGGATGAGTTCCCCCGCCAGTGACCAGAGTTCCTTCAATTCCCTGCCGCTGGCAGGCAGCGGAATATCCAGCGAAAACAGCCGACACAACACCCGCTGCACGTTGCCATCCAGCACCGGCGCGGCCTCACCCACCGTGAAACTGGCCAGGGCGCCTGCGGTGCTCCTGCCCACACCCGGCAACGCTGCCCAGGCCTCCGCCGTTTTGGGGAATCCCCCCTGGGCCATCAAACCGGCGGCGGCGTGCAGGTTGCGGGCGCGGCTGTAATAACCCAGGCCCTCCCAGCTGTTCAGCACGTCTTCCAGCGGCGCATCTGCCAGCGCCTGCACCGCCGGAAAGCGCATGAGAAACCGTTCGTAATAAGCAATCACCGTGCCCACCTGGGTCTGCTGCAGCATGATTTCACTCAGCCACAGGGCGTAGGGGTCGTTTGTCTCGCGCCAGGGCAGTGGGCGGGCGTGCTGGTGATACCAGCGGTGAAGCGCCCCGACCATGCGTGCAGACACGGGGCGAGTATATTTTCAAACTCGGCGGACAGGGTTTTTACAATGCGACGGTGCGAAAACTGGAACCCCCCGAAAAATGGGAGCTGAAAGCGATTTTTTATTTGGCCCTGATTCATCAGGCGGTGGTGGAACTGCCCGGCATTCAACCAGGCTTTGCCCGTCAGGCGGCGGCGCTGAATTGCCGCGTGCGGCTGGTGGTGCGCCACCGCGAAACCAGCCGGGCCTGGACCTTTGGCGCAGAGGGCGTTTCACCCCTGGCCATGGACGAGCCGGTGCATCTCACCCTCACCTTTGAATCATTCCGCCTTTTTGTGAAAGTGGTGGAAGAAACCACCAGCCCCATCCGGGCCATTCTGCTGGGGTCCATTCGTGTGGAAGGCCCCCTGGGCCTGGCTTATCAGTTTGCCCGCACGCTTTCATCGGTGGGCAATGTGCTGCGGCTTTTGCGTGAGCCGGTGCGCGAGGGCGAAGAAGACGAACAACGCCTCGCGGCCCTGGCCATGTTCTCGGCGCTGTTTCAGGTGTTCGGCAAATACATCGGCCTCATGGGCCTGCCCCACCCGCCGGTGCCGTGGCAACTGGCGTTTTCGGGCGAAAACCGCACCGTGAGCCTCACCCCCGGCGATGCCGGCCCCCTGGCGCTCACGCAAGAGGGCGTGCTGCCCTCACGCCAGGGCGCGGCCTGGGTGTTCCGCCAGACACTGGACCTGAAACTGGCCCTGGATCACCCCCTGAAGCTGGTGCTGTTTCTCATCACCGGCAGACTCAGAATTCACGGCCTCATGGCCTCTTATGGCTGGGTGAAATGTTTTATTCCCTTTGTGCGTCAGGTGGCCCCGCTGCTCACCGGCGAGCCTCAGAAAAAAGGGGAGATACTCCGAGAAAAATCCCCCTCCCCTGCCCCGGCGGAGGAAAGACCCTCTGACGATTAATGTTCCAGAACCTGAAGTTCCGATCCTCCTTGCTTATGACGTTCGGACAACATCAGTAATTCCTGACAAGCGTGTGGCCAAGGCGAAGCAAATCCGCCGCCAGCCTGTTTCTTGGATCCATCAGTTTTTTCCCAAGAGCCAGGTGATCTTCAGGCCAACGCACCTGCCCACCCTGAGACCATGGGTATTCCAACTGGGGCCGGGCATCCTGGGCGATTGACGGCTGGGCATCCTCAAGAGCCTTGAGCATTCCCAGTAACTGCTTCCAGCGCTGGTCCGTGGGACCACCCAAGTCATTGCGAAAAATCTCTCTTTGCCGCTGGAGGGTCTGGATAAGTTTTTCCATGGTCCGGTGGCTGCCCTGACGAACACTTGAATAACTTTCACCATTTTTCAAACGATATGCCTTGGCCAATTTTTCAAAAACCATTTGAATAACCATGCAGGCGGTGGATGCCGCAGATCCGTCCTTCACCAGTGCTTCGGCAGCCCGCAAATCTGCTTCCGCCTGTCGCAAAAAAGCCTGGCCCCATTTCGCAGAAGAGGGAGACGACATCAGCCGGAAGAATAGAGTTCTTTTAATTCGCGGGGGGATTTTGCCCAACCCGGCGGAAAAGACAATTTCCCCTCAAGAAACTCCGCCCACTCCTGGGGATTCAGCAACATGATGTTCGATGGAAAAAAAACCCCAACGTCCGGCTTCGCAGAAAATCCGAAAGCGGTTGCGGCTCCGGTATAACCGACTTTCGGGGTCACTTCCACCAGCCGAATCTCGTTCTCATCGGGTGAAAGCAGGATTTTTTGCACATGCCGGTCTGCTTTCCGGTGACCCTTCACCAGAACATCTACCGAATCGTTGAACAGGTGACGCGGGAGCGTAGCCTCCTGCAAAGCTGCTTTGGCTCTGTCCATAATGATTCAGTGTATCTGCGGCAGCGCATTGCGGCAAGAAATCGCCTCACTCACCCGGCGACAAACCCAGGGCCTTGAGCTTGCGTGAGAGCTGGGCGCGCTCCATGTGCAGCATCTGGGCGGCGTGGGTGATGTTGCTGTTGTGGCGGGCCAGTGCGTCGGCCAGGAACTTGTGTTCAAAGTCCCGCAGGGCCTCTTTGAAACTGCCGGGCGGGGCGGCTTCGCCCAGCGGCTCGGCCTGTTCGCCGATGGCCTCCAGCACCTCTTGTGCGCCCACGTCGGGGTTGGGGCTGAGAATCGCCAGCCGCTCCAGGATGTTACGCAGTTCCCGCACATTGCCGGGCCAGCGATAGGCGTTCAGCACCCGCAGGGCTTCGTCGCTGAGCACTCGGGGCAGCTTGCCGTTTTCGCGGCAGATTTTGTCGAGAAAATACCGGGCCAGTTCGGGGATATCCTCTTTGCGTTCCCGCAGGGGCGGCACCATCACGGGCAACACGTTCAGACGGAAATAAAGGTCTTCGCGGAACCCCCCGGCACGGATGAGGGCTTCCAGGTCGCGGTGCGTGGCGCTCAGCACCCGCACGTCGGCCTCGATGGTGTCGCTGCCGCCCACCCGCTGATAGGCCCCCTCCTGCAACACTTTGAGCAGCCGGGCCTGGGCCGCCAGGGACATGTCCGCCACGTTATCCAGAAACAGCGTGCCCCCGTGGGCCTGCTCAAACAGCCCCCGCTGAAAGGCCGCCCCCCCGGCCTCGCCATGGCCCTCCAGGCCAAAAAGTTCTTTTTCAAACCGCTCCGGCGGCACATTGGCGCAGTTCACACCTACAAACGGTCCCTGGGACCGCTGGCTTTGGCGATGAATCAGCCGCGCCACCAGTTCCTTGCCCGCGCCGATTTCGCCCTGAATCAACACCCGCCCCACACTGGGGGCCACCAGGGCGATTTTCTGCCGCAGGTCTTCGGTGGTCTCGCCGTGGCCCAGCAGGTCCTCTTCTTTCATCGCCCGGCGCTTGAGGGCCTGGTTTTCGTCTTCCAGAGACAACACCTTCAGCGCCCGTTCCACCAGCAGAATCAGCTTGTCCAGCGAGAGCGGTTTTTCCACAAAATCAAAGGCCCCCAGCTTGGTGGCCTTCACGGCCATCTCAATGGTGCCGTGGCCCGTCATGATGATGACCGGCAGGCCGGGGCGAGCCTCTTTGAGCAGGCGCAGCACCTCCAGACCATCCATGCCGGGCAGCCACACGTCCAGCAACACCAGTCCCACCTGGGGATCGGTGGCCAGCTTCAGCGCCTCGGCTCCCAGGCCAGCCCCCACCACCCGATATCCCTCGCGGGTAAAGCTGTTCAGCAGACTGCGGACGATATTTTCCTCATCGTCCACAACCAGCAGGGTGGGTCGCGGCATCTGCTTCATGCCCGGTCAGTCTAGGGATGCACCCTGCGCCGGGCAAGCAACTGTGACAAAAAATCACGGCGTGCCGCAGCCATCCCAGAACCCCCACTCCACCATTTGATTAAGACCCGCGTTTCCTTCAATAATACGCGCGGCCTGTGTTAGGGTGCCGCCCAAGGGCGTTCAAACTTTCACAAGACCACCCCAAACCCCAAACCCCACCAAGGAAACCCAACCAGAATGGAAGCCAACATCATCGGATTTCTCCTGCTCATGGGCGCTGCGGCCACACTGGGCGGCGTGTTCATTTCCGTCAACAGCCTGCTGGGGCCCAACGGCCTGCTGGGGCCCAAAACCCCCGTCAGCCCGCTGAAGTTCGAGTCTTTTGACTGCGGCAACATTGTGGATGAAGACGCCCGCATCAACTTCAGCGTGAAGTTCTACGTTGTCGGCATCCTGTTCCTGATTTTTGACATGGAGACCATTTTCATGGCGCTGCTGGTGCCGCAGTTTGTGCGGCTGGGCACCTGGCTGCCGCTCATTGCAATGCTGATGTTCTCCGTCACCCTGGTGGTGGGGTTCCTGTACATCCTCAAAAAAGGAGGCCTGGAATGGAAATGAACCGTTCTCCCTTTGGCGGTGAGTGGCTCACCAGCAAGCTGGACGACGTGCTGAACTGGGGCCGGAAATTCAGCTTTTTCTCGCAGCCCTTCGTCAGGGCGTGCTGCGGGATGGAGTTCATGTACACCGCCTGCTCGCACTATGAC
>CAYJOG010000281.1:0-4573 GCA_964371695.1 uncultured bacterium | reverse complement strand
GCACCGGCGCAAAAAACGGCACCCAGCCGTTTTTGGAGTCGAAACGTCCCACCCAGGTGTGTTGTTTGCCTTTGCCCAAAAGCGCTTGGCGGGCGGCGGTCTCCATCCGCAGGTTGACCGGGCCGCCCTCGCCCTGCGAACTGTGCAGCACGGTGCCGGTTTTGTCCAGCAGCATTAACCCGACAAGGTGTTCGTTGACTTTCAGGGCCGTGCGGAAAGCTTTGTCGGCGTCTTCATAAAATGCCAGTTCAATGCTGTCGGCCAACGCCTCGTTACTGGCCACGAGGTGAAAAAACTCCAGTTCACTCGCCAGATGCTGGTCTATGGAAGACGCCATGGTCTGGGCCGATTCCCGCACGCCGTGGCTCAGCTCCAGCCACAGCGAGCCGCAAAACAGCACCGCCATGGGCATCAGGGCCGAGAGCAGCATGTTCAGGATGACGCGTTTTTTCACGGTGTGTCTGGGTTGGGTCTGCGCCCACAAGTTTATTGATTTTGGAGTAGCGGCGCGTTTTCTTCGCGTCGAACGCTGTCAGGTTACTGGTAGCCCCGGCGTCTCGCCGGGAGAAAAAAGCCCGCCGCAGGCGGCACAAAACAGATATTTTTCCGGCAAAAAAGAGGGGAGAGAACAAGGTGCGCGCCTTTGGCGCGGTTGATACTCCCGGCGAGACGCCGGGGCTACGTTAAAAAATCCCTGTAATTCCTCAATTTTTTTCACAAATCTGACAGCAGGAGGCATCGCGCCTGCTCACTTCAGCGCCTGCTGCAAAAAGCTGGCGTTTACCACCGCGCTGGCGGGGGGAACCTTGGTGATGAGTTTCTGGGCCAGCAGATATTGGCCAAACTCCTTGATGTAATTCTGCACCGGACCGTTCAAACGCGCCGCCATCACCTTGGGGCTGTGCAGCGCCATCTGGGCCAAGCCGCCATACATTTCGGCGTCGCTCTTCAGGTTGTTTTCTCCCCGGTAGCCGCCTTTGTTGGCGATGGCCCGCAGGTCGGCGGGTTTTTTCTGCACATAAACCACGCCCTCCATCCAGCCCTTGAGCACGGCGACGACGGCCTTGGGATCGCTCTTGAGCACGCTGTTGTGTACCGCCAGCACTTCGGGCATCACGCCGGGAATCTGCTTGCTGGTGATGGCCACCTTCACCGTGCCTTTTTTCACCGCCATGCTGGCGTCCGGCTCCCAGGTTACCGAGGCGTCCAGCTTGCCTGCGGCGGCCATGACGGCGGATTCTTCGGCGGTGGCCTGCACCTGAATCACGTCCTTTTCGGTCAGGCCCACCTTTTGCAGCGCCTTGATGAGAAAGAAGTGGCTCACCGTGCCTTTGTCCACCCCCACTTTTTTGCCCTTGAGGTCTTTGAGACTACCCAGTTTTTTGCTGATGAGGATTTTGTCGCCGCCGTGGCTCCAGTCGATTTCGGCCACCACCGTCACCGGCGCACCCTTGGCCACCAGCCGCACATAGTCTCCCAACATGCCCACGCCAAACTGGGTTTTGCCAGAGGCGATGGATTTCATCATGTCGTCGTAATCAGGAATGGCCACTTCCTCTATCGTTGCGCCATATTTTTTGTAGTAACCCTTTTGGGTGGCCACCGAAAGTGGAATCCAGGCGGGCCAGTACTGGTTGCCCAGCTTGTAGGTCGCTGCGTCCGCAGGGCTAAAAAACCCGGACACGAGTGTCAACAACAGAACAAAAACACACAGCTTCTTAATCATAATTTTCTCCTTAAATTCAACTCACAAATTAATTTCGGACACCTTTATACACTGTTTTAGATAGTTTTTAAAAATAAGTGTAAAATTTCACTAACAGGGACAAGGGTGATCCCCCGAAGGGATGGAAAGGGGGAAGGTTTGAAGCGAGAAGTTGGTGGTTGGAGGCTGGAAAAAGAATCGGTTCGCTTCCCTTCCCGTCATTCCCGCGAAAGCGGGAATCCAGTCCGGCGCCGGCAGAAAATTTTGATAGTGGGGTGGGCGGCCTCGCCCGCCTTTTAGAGCAAATTCATGTTTGACGTAGACAGAGGGCAAGAAAAAAAGCTCTTAGTGCGTCCACATCTATTCTGAAAATGCGCTAAAACCCACCCGGAGGCGGCGGGCCGCCGAATCCGCCGGGGCCACCGGGCGGTGGACCACCAAACCCGCCGGGGCCGCCCCCGGGGCCACCGGGAGGGCCGCCCGGCGGGCCAAGCCGCCGCATGCCCTGTTGCATGAGTTGCTTGAACTGTTCCAGTTGTTTGGCCGTGAGAATGGCCGAGAGTTCCTTTTCAAAGGCGGCCATGGTCTGGCGCATCTTTTGGTGTTTTTCCGGGGGCGGCAGCGCCTCCAGTTCCTGGCGCAGGGCTTTCATTTTTTCGTGATGTTTTTTGGCCAGCCCCTGCAATTTTTCTTTTTGCGCGGCGCTTAACCCCAGCTTGGAGAACGCCTGCTGCATCACCTGGGCCGGGCCTTTGCCGCCCCCCTGCATGCGCTGCATCAGCAGGTCGTGCAGCTTCTGTTTCTGTTCGGGCGTGAGGATGGGTTCTATCTTCTGGCGCAGGGCTTCCATGTTTTGGCGCATTTCTTCGCGGAAGGCTGGTTTTTCAAAATCCCCTGTTTTTTTGCCCTGACGCAGGGTTTTCATTTTTTCCAGATGCTGCTGAAGGATGGGCTTGAGTTTCTGGCGCTGTTGTTCGCTCAGTCCCAGTTGACCCATCATGTCCATGGGGCCGCCCGCGCCGCCGCTCTGGCCCATGCGCTGCTGCATGGCCTGCTGAAAATGTTGCTGGAGAATTTTTTTCTGGCTGGGGGTGAGAATGGGGTCCAGGTCTTTTTTCAGTTGCGCCAGGGCCTGCTGCATTTTTTCGCGGCCCTCGCCCGGCGCGCCGGGTTTGCCCCCCTGTTTCAGCCCCTGCATGGTCTGGCGGAACTTTTGCAGGATGGGGCGCATCTTTTGCCGCTGCTGGGGGGTGAGGTTCAGCTCCTGCAACAGCTTCATCAGGCCGCCGCCGGGGCCGCCCTGCTGGCCCATCCCCTGCTTGCGCCAGCCGCCCCCGCCCCCGCCGCCCGGCCCCATGGCCAGCCAGCCAGAGTCCGGCGCAGCCGATTCCTGGGGGGTGTCCACAAGGGCTTCATCAGGGCCGGTCGGTGTTTCGCCCGCCACGGCCAAGCCTCCAAAGGTGGACAAGACCAGCACCATGGCCAACACCCAACGTTTCCTGTTCATGGAGACAATCATCATAGTCAGTGTTCCTCCTGCCAGAGTTCCTATACTTAAGACGATGAAAGGCTGGCAGGGTTTAGTAACTTTTGTGATGGTCGCCACGATTTGGGCCGGTGTGGCGCAGGCGGCGGTCATCAAAGAGGGCCAGAAGGGTTTTGCCCTGACCCTGACCGACCAATATGGCCAGGCCGTGGAAGTCCCCCCCGAAGACACACCCGCCGTGGTGGTGCTCAGCGACAAAGAGGGGGCGGCGCAGTCCGAGGCCTGGGGCGCGGCTCTGGCCAAGGCCTTTGCCCAGGAACTGAAAGAAGATCCCCCCACGCTCAAAATCATCGCTGTGGCGCACCTCAAGGGCGTGCCCGCCATGATGCGGGGCATGGTGAAGGGGTTTTTCCTGGCCGCCGCCGACCAGCCCGCCAAGCCTCCCGTGGCCCTGGACTGGGAGGGCAGCGCCGCCGCCCAGACGGTGTTCAAACCCGGCGTGGCCCAGGTGCTGGTGCTGGACAGGGACGGCGTGCTGCGGCTGGTGCTTTCGGGCGCGGCCACCGAAAAAGCCGTGGCTCAGGTGACAGAGAAGCTGAAGGGGTTTCTGGAATAACCGACACGGGGCACGCGCTGAAACCCGCTGTCACGTTCTATACTAATAGTGTGGGGTATTCCACCCATTCAAAGGGCTTGAAAAGCCGCGCCTGTGTTGCGGCTGCGGGGGTGTGCCGTGTCCAGTGACAAGGCCACGTTGCTGCTTTCGCAGGGCCAGGCGCTGCTGGCCAAGGGCGACAGCAAAAAGGCCCTGGGCATTTTCGCCAAGGCCGTGGTCGCCGACCCCAGCCATGCCTTTGCGTTTTTTCACTACGCCGAGGCCCTGGAGCGCGCGGGAGACGACGTGCAGGCCCTGAGCATGTACCGCGAAGCCATCCGCCTGCGCCCCGCCATTGCCCAGGAACAGATAGACATGGGTGTGGACATGCTGCTGGAGGGCACTTTTGGCCGGGCGGTGTATGAGTTCAAACACGGCACCACCGAATCGGAAGAAGAAAAAAATGCGGCGGCGCGTGCGCAGCCCATGTCGGTGGATGACCTGATGGCGAACACCGCCCAGCCCACCGCCCCGCCCCAGGCCGAATCCCCGCCCGATGACGGCTTCGCCATGCCAATGGATGAACCACCCCCGCCTGCGCCGGAATCCGGCGGTTTTTTTGAAGACCCCATGGCGACCATGCCCAGCGAGGCCCCCGCCCAGGCTTTTTCGGGCGGAGGTTTTAACGACCCCATGGCAGGCATGTTTGAAGACCCCATGGCGGACATGTCCCCCCCGCCGCCCCCGCCCGGGGCGGCGGCCGCCGCCGGGGGGGGGGCGCCGGGGG
>CAYJOG010000280.1:795-4577 GCA_964371695.1 uncultured bacterium | reverse complement strand
TGAACACGAAGTCGGTCATGGCGGGGGAATAGACCGCGCCGCCCGCGCAGGGGCCCATGATGACGCTGATCTGCGGCACCACGCCGCTGGCGGTGACATTGCGGTAAAAGATTTCGCCGTAACCCCCCAGGCTGGCCACGCCCTCCTGGATCCGCGCGCCGCCGCTGTCGTTCAGGCCGATCACCGGGTGACCCGCCTTGAGCGCGGTGTCCATGACCTTGCACACCTTGGTGGCGAACCGCTCGCCCAGAGAGCCGCCGAAAATGGTGAAATCCTGGCTGAACACGCACACCGGGCGGCCATCCACCGTGCCATAACCCGTCACCACGCCGTCGCCCGGCGTTTTTTTGTCGCTCAGGCCAAAGTCGGTGCAGTTGTGCTCCACCAGCATGTCGGTTTCGCTGAACGTGCCTTTGTCCAGCAGCATGTCCACTCGCTCACGGGCGGTGAATTTGCCGCGCTCGTGCTGTTTTTCATTGGCGAGAGAGTCGCCCTGAAGGGTCTCTTGGCGAAGTTTCAGGAATTGTTGGGTCTTGCTCTCAGGGTCCACAGCAGCCTCCAAAGACGGGCGATTATACCCACCCCGGCAGGCTTGCAAGCACAAAGGCCAAGGGGGTGTTTTACCGCCCCCGTGCGCGGCTCCAGGCAAAGCCCGCGATGGCCAGGAAGGCCAGGGGCAGCAGCAGCAGGGAGACAAGCCACGCGAGGATGGTCTGGTTGGGGGAAAGATTGCTGGCCTGTGCGCCCAGGGGTTTGGGGCGGGCCTTCACCCGCACCTCGCTGCCGCTGAGCCAGCCCAGCGCCGAGAGGAAGAGTTGCTGATTGGGGTGCCACACGCTGAGTTCGCTGTCCACCAGCCAGATTGGTCCGCCCACCACCAGCAGGCGGCCTTCTTTGGTCAGGCGGTTTTCCAACGCCGAAGGCCGGGCCACGGCCACGGCCACGTCAAAGGGGCCCCGTTTGTCGTCGCCCGCAGTGAAGAGCGGGTGTTCCGCTTCTGCCGCTTTGTCGGCATAGGTGGAGGGTGTGCTTTGCAGCACGGCCACGGCGCTCAGGCCACCGGGGCTTTCGCCCTTGATGCGCAGGCCGTGGGCCCGCATGAGTTGGACAAGCTGGGAGGACTCCTTCACCGCTTCGCTCACCGGGTGTTCCAGGGGCAGGGCAAAGGTGATGGGGGCCGCTTCGTTGGTCCTGATGTCTCGCACATAGGGGTCAATCAGCAGTCCCGGCACGGTTTCCATGCCAAGGTCATTCAGCAGCAAGCGCCAGTTGGGCAGTTCCGCCGGGTTTTTGGCCAGACTCACCATCAGGCGGCCCCCCTGGGCAAAAAAGGCCAGCAACAGGTCTTTTTCGGTGCTGCTCAGGTCGGTCTGGCTGCCCACGTCGGCCAGCACGTTGCAGTCGCCGGGCACGCGGCCTTCGCGCACCAGGTTGACGGCCCTGATTTCGTACAGGTCGTTGTGCATCAGTTCCTGGGCGGTGCGCAGGGGCGTTTTGGCCCCTTCCATGGGGTATTGGCCGTGGCCGGAGAGGAAACACACGTGGGTGCCGCGTTGTTGCTTGAGTGAGAGCAGCGCCTTGGTGATGGCCTCTTCGCCCCGAAAGGTCTCTTTGCCCGGCTGGCCCATGGGCTCCTGGCCCATCTCATACAGTTCGTGGCTGAAGATGGACTTGGTTTTGGAGCCGAGGCGCACCAGCATCTGGCCGTTCGCGTCGGGCGAGTCGATTTTGTAGGCCGACTTCACCGCCGGGTCGTTGATGTCCACGGCCAGAACCCTGAGCTTGGGGTTTTCGGCGGCGTATTGGCGGGCCAGCTTGAGCACCATGTTTCGCTGTGAGCCGGGGGGGTAGAGCACCACCAGTTGGCCGCCGTCTTTCAGGGACCGAGCCACAGCTTTGCTTTGCTGGCTGAGGGTGTAATAGGCGTACAGAAAGTCCCACCGTTTGGGGTTGCGCTGGGCAAAGAGGAACAGCACCACCAGCACCGCCAGGAACATGACCGAGAGCATGATGTTCTGCGCGCCGCCCAAAAAGGCGCTGCGGCTGAGGTTGAGATAAAGGTGAATCACCAGCAGCAGCGCCGAGACGCCCAAGAGCAGGCCCAGCACCACCGGGTGGGGGTTGAAACCCATGAGTTGTCCCCCCAGGCGCGCGCCCAGGGCACCCAGCAACAGACCCAAGCCCAGATAACCCGGCAGATCGCGTTTCCAGTCCTGGGGTTGGGGGGTCATACGCACCGCCTCTGGTCTATCACCCGTGCGGTGACAAAAAGCAGACCGGCGATGGCCAGCACGAAATAGGCCACGTCCACCAGTTCAATGGCTCCCTCGGCGAAACTTTCCAGGTGGGTGAACAGGCTGAACTGGGCCAGTGTGTCGGCCAGTCCGCCGCCGCCCAGGGGCATGTTGCCCAGGCTGTCCAGCAACAGCAGCAACAGCAGCGTGCCAAAGTGCAGAAACAGGCACACCATGCTGTTCAGGCTCATCACGGCGGTGAGCGCCCCCACGGCGGTGAACAGCAGCGTCACCAGCATGAGCGCGCCAAACGAGAGCAGCACCGGGGCCACGGCCACCTTGGCCCACACACTCATGACATAGGCATAAAACGCCCCGCCCACCAACAGGGGCAGCAGGGCCACGGCGCTGGCGGCGAGCCACTTGCCCAGCACCACGCCCATGCTGCTCACCGGGCTGGTGAACAGCAGTTCATCGGTGTGATAACGGGCTTCGTCGGTGAAGAGCCTCATGCAATAAGCGGGGATGACGAAAAAAAGCGGCAGCCACACAAAGGTGGGCAGCACCATCTGCGGGTGCAGGCGGCCCGTCTGCTGAATCATGGTGATGACCAAGAGGGCGAAAATCAGCCCCTGCACAAAAAGATGCACTGCCCCCACCACCCAGGTGCCCGGTGCGCGGCCCAGCAGGCTCAGCTCTTTTGAGAGAATGGGGCCGATGTTCATGGGGCCTCCTGGGCGGCGGCGGATTTTTCATCCTGGGCCTGGGTGATGTTCAAAAAGATGTCCTCCAGCGAGGCTTTCTCTGGCAAAAAGCCCAGCACCCGTGCGCCCGACTTGGCCGCCACCAGAAACAGCGCTTCGCGCAGGTCGTTTTCCGAGGACGTGTGTACGGTGAGGCGTTTGACGCCAGCCTCCTGGTGCTCGGGGTTTTCATCCACCGACACCACACCCTGGGTGGCCTTGAGCGCGGCGGTGAGGGTCTGGGTGTCGTCTTTGACCAGCAGATGGATGCGCCGGTCTTTCACCGCCTGTTTGCGCAGTTCCTCAAAGGTGCCCTGGGCGGCCACGCGGCCTTCGTGAATGATGACGATGCGGTCGCACACGGCGCTGGCTTCTTCGAGGATGTGGGTGGAGAGCATGATGGTGCTCTCGCCCTTCAGCGCTTTGATGAGTTCGCGGATTTCGATGATCTGCGTGGGGTCCATGCCCACGGTGGGTTCATCCAGAATCAGCACCTTGGGGCGGTTCACCAAGGCCTGGGCCAGACCCACGCGCTGGCGGTAACCCTTGCTGAGGTGGCCAATGAGCCTGTCCGCCACTGGCGTGATGGCGGTTTTTTCCATGGCCCAGGCCACGCGCCCGGCCACCTCGGCGCGGGGCACACGTTTGAGGCGGGCGGCAAAACCCAGGTATTCGCGCACCGGCAGGCCAGGATAAACCGGGGGGGCTTCGGGCAGATAACCGATGCTGCGGCGCACCGACTGCGTCTGGCGGTGCAGGTCAAACCCGGCCACCGTGGCGGTGCCCGCGCTGGGGGGCATGAAGC
>CAYJOG010000280.1:0-785 GCA_964371695.1 uncultured bacterium | reverse complement strand
CCCCCCGCCATGAAGCAGGTGAGCATGCGCATGACGGTGGTTTTGCCCGCGCCGTTTTTGCCCAGCAGGGCCACGGTCTCGCCTTCGCCCACGGTGAAGCGCACGTCCTGGGCCGCCACGCGCTGGCCATAGTTTTTGCACAGGCCAAAGGCTTCAATCATGGTGTGCCCCCAAGTGGGCGGCCAAGTGGGCGAACTTCAAAAATGCGCGCCAGTTCCTTTTTCTGAGGTTTATGCACTGTTTTCCGCCTTGTCGTACCCGTTAACCAAACAATAGAGCGCCCTCGACCCCCTCTCCCCTTGAGGGAGAGGGAACGATGGCAGAGTGCACAGATTCTCAAGAAAGCGACAGGCGCAGGCGGCCATTTTTCTCGGCCCATTGATAACGCAGGCTGGCGGGGGTCAGCTTTTTGGACTTGGCGAACTGTTCCTGATGCTGGGCCAGTTTGTGGGCCAGTTCGCGGAACTCGCGGGATTGTTCCTGAATCCATGCGGTTTCGGTTTCAGAAGTCCCCACCACCTGCAACTGCATGTCCCGCGCCTGAACCAGGGCGTTTTTCACCAGACCTTCCACGTCGCGGTGAATGCCCACCTCGCGGCCATCTTCGTCGTAAACCTCCACCCACTGAGAGGGGGGCAGGTGCATGAGCCGGTAGCCCAAAGTAAAGCCCATCTGGGGCAGACGCCGGGGTTTGTTGTGCATGGGCCGGATTTTAGCCGGGGCAAGTGGGATGTCTAGAACTCATCTCATAAATCCCTCCGTGGATTTATTCGACCGCCGTGGCC
>CAYJOG010000279.1:0-4585 GCA_964371695.1 uncultured bacterium | reverse complement strand
GGTGCGGTGTCCCCACCGCACCAATACAGCAGCGATGGGGACATCGCTGCTACTCCTTTTGAGTCGAATGAACCCGTAGTCTCATTCGGTCATTCAATCCAGCTCTTTCTCTACCCGCCACATACGCACGGCGTGGGCCTTGCCCTTCACTTGCACCTCTCCCAGGCTCACACACTGGAACCTGTCTTTGATGCGCTGATAGGTGGCGTCGGAAATGATGACCTCGCCTGCCTTGGCCTGGGACTGCAACCGCGCCGCCGTGTTCACCGCGTCGCCGATGGCGGTGAAGTCCTGACGCAACACCGAACCAAAGCTGCCCAGCAATACTTCTCCGGTGTTCACGCCCACCCCCAGGTTGATGGGCACCTCGCCCCGTTTTTCTCGCCGGGTGTTGATTTTGTTGATTTCGGCCTGCATTTCCATGCCGGTGCGCACCGCCCACAGGGGATGATCGGGCAGTTCGTTGGAGACGTTGTAGAGCGCCATGATGTTGTCGCCGATGAACTTGTTGATCATGCCCCGGTTGCGCATCACCACAGCGCTCATGTTCAGGTAAAAGTCATTGAGAAAACTGGTCATTTCCTGCAACGACAGCCGCTCAGTGGTGGAGGTGAAACCCCGGATGTCCACAAAGTAGATGCTGAGTTCCTGGCGACTCACGCTCATCATGCCGCTGCTGCCGGCCTTTTCCATGCGCTCCACCACCTGCTCGCCGGCCAGGGACTGCATCTTGATTTTGCGGGCATCTTCGGGGCTGATTTTTTCCAGTTCCTCGAGCCAGCGGGTGGTTTTCATGCTGAAGCCCAATAGTTCGGCGGTGTGGATGGCCTTGCGATAAAAAGTGATGCACTGGCCCATGTCGTTGCGCTGGCGCATGAGGTCCGCCATTTCGTGATAGGCCTCGGCCAGTTCCAGAGAGGACTGGGGTTGTTTTTCGTAGATTTCAAGGGCCATTTTGTACCAGTGCCGGGCCTCGGCCCCCTTGCCCTTTACCTCGGCCAGCACGTGGCCCTTGACCATATAAAACTTCGCCAGGATGAAGGGGTTGTGCTGCTCCTTGAGCAGAGGCTCGGCCTTGGCGAGATACTCCAGGGCGCGCATGGGTTTTTTCTCGTCGGTGAACAACATGGCCAGTTCCATGTGCGCCAAGCCCTGATAACGCCGGTTGCTCTCCCCCAAAAAAAGATTGGCCGCATCACCCAACAGTTTCTCGGCCAGAATCACCCGCTTCTGCATGCGGAACAGTTGTCCCAGGTGATAGTGGGCAAAAGCCAGCATGTGGGGGTTGGCCGCCCGGCGGCTGGCAGCCATTTCTTCACGAAAAATACGCTCGGCTTCCTTGTAGTCCTCCTGCAGCATGGCCAGCTTGCCTTTTTGCGTATACAGCAGGGGAATCTCGCTCACCATGTCCAGGCGCTGCAATATCTCAATGGCCTCATCCAGATAAAAATTGGCTTCCTCCAGCGCTGCTTTTTGCGTGGCGTTCAGGCCAAGCTGGCGATAGGCCTGGGCCACTTCGTTGACCATTTCCAGTTCCTGAAACACCGAGAGGCTCTCCAGCAGAAAACGCTCGGCCTTGGCGAAATCCCGGAGTTCGGTGTGGCACTGGCCAATCAGGCGCAGCATTTCACCCTTGGCCTGAGACACGGGCTGGCCTTCGAGCATTTCCTTGCAGGAGTCCAGCACCTCAAGCGCTTTTTTGGGTGAATTGCGCTTGATTTCGAGAAAAGCCTCTTGCTGCCGGGTGCGGGCGGTGATGGTGAGGCTGTGAAAACGGTCCAGTTGGCCCGCCTCGGACCTGGCCTGCACCAAACATTTCAGGCCCTCGTTGTCGCTGCCCTGGCGCAACAACAGCACGCCTTTCTCCAGCCAGCCTTTGGCGCACAATGAACTGGCCCGCTGTTTGCCCCCCCAGTCCAGGGCTTCGTCCACACATTTCACGGCCTCGCCATATTTCCGCAATGCCCCCAGCGAACGGGCCTTGGTGAGCATGGCGCGGGCGTGGGCGTGGTCAAAAGCCAGGCCGTCTTCAGCGGTTTTGACGTATTCCAGCGACGCCGCCCAGCGGCCTTTCAAAAAAAGCACCTCGGCCATGGCCAGGGCCACCTCGCGACGGCGCAGTTCCTTTTCCTTGCCCTCCAGCAGTTCCACCAGTTCCTTGGCAAAGTGCCACAAAACCAGCCGGTTAGACGGCTGCACAAACTGTTTGCTGGTGGAGATTTTCTCCAGCCAGGTAAAGGCATGGGCCAGCCAGCGGCGCGCGCGCACAGGGTCTGCCAAACCCCGGCTGATGCGCGTGAGTGCGCTGAACAGCCCCAGTTGCGTGAGGCCACTCACAAGAGAAAGAGGCACCTTTTGCATGTGGGTGAGGGCTTCCTCCAGGCAAGGGTGGGCCTCTTTGGCTTTGCCTTCCTTCAGCAGGATTTCGCCCTCCCACAGTTTTTTCAGGCTGGCGAGAATCGGGGCCTCGTCTTTTTCGGACAAACCCTGAATCTGCTTGAGGGCCTGACGGGCCTTGAGAAAATCCCCTTTTTGCAGGTTGGCCCGAATCAATCCCACCAACGCCCCAGACAGTTGTTCGGCGCTGGCGCCTCGGTCCAGCAGAGCCGAGAAAGCGTCGCCATAGGCGTCTATGGCCTCGTTCAGGGTGCCGTTCTGCAAGTGGGACTGCCCCAGCAGCATCACCGCTTCATCCCGTGCCGCCAGGGCCTTGGCCGTTTGGGCGGGGGGCATTTTATCTACCAGCAGCGCCGCCAGCCTCAACAGGCCGTTGATTTTTTCCAGCGCTCGGTCGTGGGGCTCCACCAGCACTGACTCACGGGCGTCCGCCAAAAAAAAGTCCAGCCTGCCCAGGGCAAGTTGCAGCTTTTTGCGCTCCTGGGCGTTCACCGCCTCAGAGGCATCGGCAATGATCACGGCCATGAAGCACTCATGCTAACCGAATCCCGCCAGACGTTCAGCGGATGTGAAATGAAGGGATTCTTAACCCACTGTCTTGCGCTTGATCTTGTTCCAGCAGTTCATGGCGGCGATTTTGTACATTTCGGCCAGCGTGGGGTAGTTGAAGACGTTCTGGAGGAAATACTCCAGCGTGCCCCCCAGTTGCAGCACCGCCTGGCCAATGTGTACCAATTCCGCCGCCTGATAACCGATGCAATGCACACCCAGCAGTTTGGCCGTGTCCGCATCGGCAATCAGTTTGAGCAGGCCGTCGGTTTCGCCGTTGATGAACCCCCGTGCGCATTCGTGGTAATAGGCCCGCCCCACCTGCACGGTGTGGCCGTTCTGGCGGGCTTCTTCTTCGGTCAGGCCAATGCCGGAAATCTCTGGAATGGAATAGATGCCATAGGGATACAGGGCCGGGAACCCCTGCACCGGCAGCCCCAGGGCGGTGGCCACGGCGATGCGGCCCTGGTCAATGCTGGCGCTCGCGAGCGAGGGCGCGCCGATCACGTCTCCCGCCGCCACAATGCCCGGCACACTGGTGGCGAAATTGCCGTCCACCACCACATGCCCCCGTTTGTCCAGGGCCACGCCCAGTTCCTTCAGGCCCATCTGGTCAGTGTTAGGGGTGCGGCCCCGACAACAAAGCAGGGTGCGGCTCCACAGCACCCGGCCATTGGAGAGCGCCACCCGCACACCGTCGTTGCTGCGTTCCACGTGCTGCGGCTCTGTGCCCAGCACAAAGTTCACTCCCCGCGCCTTCATGCTGGCCATGAAACGCTCCAGTATTTCTTTATCCAGAAACGGCAACACATCCGGCCGGGCGTCCACCATGCTGATGTCCACCCCCATGGCGGCAAAAATGCCCGCGTATTCACAGGCGATAACGCCGGTGCCCAGAATCACCATGCTCTTGGGCGCTTCGCGCAGGCGCAGCACACTGTCGCTGTCCAGAATGCGCTCGTGATCAAAAGGAATATCACCGGGGCAATAAGGGCGGCTACCGGTGGCGATGAGCGTAAGCCCGGTGCGCAGAATCACCGTGTGTTCGGCCCCTTCCACCAGCACGGTGTCGGCGTCTCGCATCCGGGCGTGGCCGGTGATGACCTCGATGCCGTTTTTGCCCAGTTGGCGTTCCTGAAACTCCCGCTCGCTTTCAATCACGTCGTCCATGCGGTGCAGCAGTCCCTCAAAAGCGCTGCGGGCCACGTGGGGCAGCCCCCGCTTGAGGGCCGACCACGTTTCGGCGCGGTGGCGGTCCAGCACGCTTTCACGCAGGGTTTTGCTGGGCAGGGTGCCGGTGTTCACACAGGCCCCGCCCAACATGGGCTCGCGCTCCACCAGCACCACTTTTTTGCCCAGCTTGGCGGCCTGAATGGCCCCGTGTTTGCCTGCCGGGCCGCTGCCAATCACCACCACGTCAACGTCTCTCAGGCGGGAAGGCGGCGTGGTGGGCGCAGACATGGAGGCAGAGTTTAACCCACGGAGGATGCCCCAGGCCATGGATAAAAAGCCTCGGCGCTTGAGAGGCCATGGGCTTTGGTGTATACAAGGCCATGGAAACCCGGCGTCTTCTTTTTTCCCTGTCCAACGCCAGCAAAGCGCCCCAAAAAGGCTTGATGCGGACGGTGCCCGCCACATG
>CAYJOG010000278.1:0-4592 GCA_964371695.1 uncultured bacterium | reverse complement strand
GCGGTGACCAGCGCCCGCTCAAGGCGGTCGTGACGCACCTGCTCCATGGCCGCCAGCGGGGCCACGCTCGCCAGGGGCAACAGGGCGATGCCAATGAGAATCATGGCGATCACCATTTCGATGAGCGTAAAACCCCTGCGGCGGTGTGTGGATTTCAGCTTCATGGCAGCAGGCAATCCTCCTGTGGGTTGTCGGAGTCGCACCAGCCGCTGGCCTTGTTGGGACAGCCACCCTCTTGCGCGCCGGGGGTGCCGCTGCCCACGGCGGCGCACACCTGCACCACGGCGCTGCCGCTGGCGGGCGAGAACACCACCTTGTGCAGCCGCACGCTGTTCACGAGGATGTCAAAGGAGCCGGTGGGGGCACCGCCCGTGGTCTGCATGGGACTTTCCACCAAACCGTTGGTGCGGAACACCACGGTGGTGGTGGCCGAGGGAATGGTGGCGAAAGAAGAACTGATGGCGATGTCGCTCTCGGAGTTATAGACCACCTCGGTGGGAAAGGGACTGTCAAGCGTGGTGCGGGTGGTGTCGGCGTATTCCTGAAAAGAGAGCATCTGATGATTGGGCGGCGCGGGCAGGTTGGCGGGGTTGCGGATGACCAGCACCACGCCAAAGGGCGAACCTTTGCTGCGGTCAGGCCCGCGCACCAGATATTCCTTGAGCTGCTGGGCCAGGGCCTCGCTGCGCAATGTGTCGGGCGACTGCCAGCGCACCGCACCAATGGCAATGATCGCCACCATGATGACAATCACGATGACCAACTCAATGAGTGTGAAGCCCCTCAGAGCTTGTTTTAAAAGTCCGTCCTGGACTTTTAAAACCACCCGCTGGCGGGGGCGAAGCCCCCTTGCGGGGCGAAAACCTCCGCTTTTACAAAGCTTCGGCTTTCGGATGCGGTCGCTATCGCCTTTGCTCGGCCAGATGCCCCAATGGGCATCTGGAAAGACTCCTCGCAAACTCATGACCGCGAGAGCCTGCTTAAAATCAGACCATGTTTCACATGCCCTGATTTTAAAACAGGCTCTCAGGCGCGACAGTTTTTTCATTCCTCGTACCAATGCACCACCTCCACTTGACAACCCGGAAAAGGCGGCACGCCGCTGCCCGGCTCGGAGCAGAGCGGGTCAATCACCACAATGGCGGCCACCCGCCGCGTGATGGCGGGCTGGGCGGTTTCATAACCCACCTTCACCACGTTGGCCTCGGCCCGCAACAACCGCTGGCTGGTGCGGGTGAGGCATTTGGCCATATAACCCGTGGCGTTGGCGCTGGTGCTGTAGACATTGCTGCCCACGCCGTGATCGGGATAACCGGCGTTGCTGCGGTTGGCGGCGTCGGCCACCCACTGCGATTGCGAAAGCAGCAGCGAGGCGCTGAGGTCCATGTTCACACCCCAGTTCACCTTGTAAACATCCGTGATGGTGCTGGAATCAGAAATGGCCTCGACCAGATAGGTGCCGGCCGAGAGCACCGGCGCGTCGTTCACGGCGGCGGCGGTGCCGTCGCAGTCGTTCTGCGTGCCGCCGGTGCCATAGGTCTCCAGAGCCGAGCTATCGTTGAGTTTGCGGATGGCGGCCTCGATGGCGCTTTCCGCCCCCAGGCGGGCGTGCAACACCAACATGCGGTTGCGGATGGCCCGGCCCGACACCTGCATGCTCAACACACTGGCGTAGGCCCCGATCAGCAGCGCCATGGTGGTGAACAGGATACCCACCAGTAGAAAGCCTTTGGTTGAGGCCAGTTTTTTCACCTGTGTCCCGCTTCTGTGGCCAAAGCCAGCGTTTGATTGTAACACAGGCGGGCAGAGCGGGTGACGGCGGGGAAGGAACTGGAGACTGGAAGCTGGTAGGAGAAAAAGCTTCCGTTGTTCTCCACCGTCATTCCGCGTTTTCTCCACCGTCATTCCCGCGAAAGCGGGAATCCAGTGTTTTTGTAAGGAATAAGGTCAAAAAACCTTTTGTTTTTATGTTTTGACTGGATTCCCGCTTTCGCGGGAATGACGCCAGCCAGGGCGGGGCTTTCAGACGATGCATGATTCACCAATTCCGAAAGTGCTCTAACAGGTTGTTGAGAAAGTCCCTCCTGGCCTTTCTCAACCCATTTTGCTCAAGCAAGGCTCTCGCAAAATGGCGCTTTTGCAGGGGTTTTTGGAACCCCTGCAAGCGGTAAAATCCATCCATGGATTTTTCAGGGTGTTTATCAACACCCTGCTAAGCCGAGTTAATGCTATTTCGGTTGAGAATTGGAATGGCCCGCTTCCAACTTCCAACCCCCTGTTTTGCGTCACCTGAAACGGGGCAGTTTGGGGGGCGGCATGTTGTGCCAGGGTGGGGGTGGCGCGGGGCGGCTGGGGGCCGCCTGCCAGGGCACGATGCTGTTCAGAAAACCCTCCAGGGCCTCCTGCTGGGTTTTATTCAGGTGGGCGAAGCGGTCCCGCGAGGTTTTGGCCTGGCCGCCGTGGGCCAGGATGGCTTCCCGCAGTGTGGCGGCCCGGCCGTCGTGCAGATAGGGGCCGCCGCCAATCAGTCCCAGCAGGGGTGTGGTGCGCCACTGGCTGGCGCTGGCCCCAAAAGCGGGCATGTGGTCCGAGAGTCCCGGCCCCATGTCGTGCAGCAGCAGATCGCTGTAAAGCGTCACCGGTTTGCCCTTGGCGTTGGGTTGTGTGGGGGTGTGGCAGGCGGCGCAGCCCGTTTGCTGAAACAGCTTCTGGCCGGTTTTCCAGGCGGGGTGAGGAGGCCAGCGCCAGGGGGGGATGAAGCTCTGGATCAGATAATGCATGATGATGACGTAGCGCTCGGCCACTTCGGGTTCGCCCAGGCCGTCGCCGTCTTTGTCGGGTTGTTTGTTGAGCTGGGCCAAGGGGCCGGTGGTCACGCTCATTTCGTTGAGAAAAGCCGAGTGGATGAAGGAGGTCAGGTCGGGTTGTGTGGACTTTTGCCCCAGACGCCCCAGGCGTTTTGGCCCGCCCGCTGCGGCGGGCGGCAGCCAGTTGAGCGCGCCCGCAGTGGGGCGGCCCTTTTGCCGTGCGACCTCTTTTTGCATGGCCGCTGCGGGCACCCGCAGCATGGCCCCCAGCGTGAACAGGGGCGGGGCGATGCGCTCACCTTTGGCCAGCAGATTGGGGGGCAGGGCCATTCTGGGGTGGCCTTCGCGGGCCAAACGGCGGAACACGGTGGGGGCCACGGGCCGGGGCTGGACATTGGGCATGAAAAACAGCACTTTCAATTCGGGTGTGCCCCGACCGCCGGGGGCGGGCTGGTTGTGGCAGGCCATGCAACTGGTGGCGTTAAAAGTTGGCCCGGCCTCTGGTGTTTCTGCGCCGAAGCCCTCCAGAATCGTGCGTAGGAACTCCATGTTCAGGCCCTTGGTGTAGCGCAGGGGAGAAGGCTGGAGAATCTGGTAACCCGGTTTCTGGATTTTCAGCCAGAGGGGTTTTTCGGCCAGACCGGGTGTAGCGCGGCCATCGGCGGACATGGCCGGGGGGGTGTAGGCCCCGGTGGGCATGGGTGTGATGGCGCCTCCGCCCTCTGCCGACTGGCCCGCCACACCATAAAACAGCAGGCTCAGGGCGGCGGCATAAAAGACCAGCCCGGCGACGCGGGTTTTGGGGCTTTTTTTCATGAGAGGCTCCTTTGCACCTGGGGATAGGGGGCTATCAAGGTGATTTGGAGGGTGTATTGGGGGGAGAGGGGAGGGATTGTTTTGAAGATGGTGAACCTTTGGTGCGTGGGGATTTCATTTTTTCGGGCGCGCCACCACTGGTGTGGCCGGGGTTTTTTTCCATGTCCGGGAGGGGCAGGGTGATTGTAAACCATTTGTCCCCCACTTTCACCAGCGTCAGCAGGGTTTCAGAGCTGGCCTTGGGGTAGTCTCCCTTTTGCAGGGCGGTGACCAACGCTTTTTTGTCCAGCGCCTCCAGGCTGTTTTTGTGCTCCATTTTTGAAAAAGCCCTGAAAAGCTTTTGCAGAAAGGGCCAGTGGGGGTGTGTCACCTTCAGCCGCACGCGCACCTTGTTCTGGCCTGGCTCCCAGGCAAGGGGGGTGTAGCGCATGGACTGGAACATGGCGCGGGTGAGGGGGTGACTGAAGATTTGCCGCGTCTGATCCAGCTTTTCGTGGGGATTGGTGGGGTGATAATCGGCCATCAGGCCCGCCACGTCGGCGGTCTGGATGTGTTTGAGCACCTGACTCAGCCGGGCGCTGGCGCCGGCGGGCATGGGTTTGGACATGGGGACAAAGTTTTTGTAGAAGTCCTTGGGGGGATGGGCGTGGCCGGGGTGGGCCAAAGCCGGTGCGCCGATGCGCAGGGCCAGAAAAAAAGCCAAGACCATCCAGGCCATCCACCCCATGCCCCGCCCATGTTTCAGGACGCCGCTTCCCCCGATACCCGTCAGCCTGTCCACCACCTGAAGGTTATTTTAGCAGGGTGTTGATAAACGTCCTGCTAATTCGTTGGCCTTGAATAAGTCCGTCCTGGACTTTTTCAGGCCCCGCCTATCGGGGCAAAGCCCCTCTGGGTGGGCGAAAACCGGCCAAGCGGGGAGAGGGTAAAAGAAAAGCCGCCGCTCTTTACCCTCTCCCGTCGTCAGAT
>CAYJOG010000277.1:0-4597 GCA_964371695.1 uncultured bacterium | reverse complement strand
CTCCCTGAGGGAGAGGGCAATGGTGGCCACCACCGTTCCTTCATTCAAACCAGCCGATTGCAAAGTTAGCAGCGATGGGCGTCGCGTCTACTTCGCGCCTTTCCCGAAACACTTCGGGTGCAGCTTCACCGCCAGCGCCCGCACCGCCCTCAACACGCTGGGTGAAATGCTGCCCACCGGCGCGCCCTGAAGGCTGTAAAACCGCCCGGTGCGATAAGCCCGCGTGCTTTTGAGCAGCGGCGTGGCCGCCAGTTCGCGGGCGGCGGCGTCTCCCGTGAAAATCACGTCGGGGTCTTGCCGCAGCACTTTTTCCATGGACACCTCCACCCAGCCCTTCAGCCCCATGGCGGCCCCGGCGTTGCGTCCCCCGGCGGCGGTGATGAGGTCGTTCAGCGTGGTGTCCGCCCCCGGCGACCAGCCGCCGGAATAATCCAGCACCCAGGGGCGGGTTTTTTCGCAGGCGGCCCGGCGCGAAATCATCGCCAGTTCCTGGTCAAACCTGCGCCGCAGCAGGGCGGCCTTTTTTTCTTCACCCACCAGTTTGCCCAGCGTGGTGATGCCGCTGGCGATGTCGGCGAAGCTCTTCCAGTAACCATAAGACACCACCGGCAGCCGGGCCTTTTTGAGCGACTGAATGAACGCCAGACCAAACTGGAAGGGCGGGGCGATCACCAGATCAGGCCGGGCCGCCAGCACCTTTTCCACGCTGCTGTGGATGCGGGTGATGCGGGCCGGGAAACGGCCTTTGGTCTCGGCGGTTTTGTCCACCCATTCGTTCACACACACGATGCGCTGCATGGGCACGAGGTCCAGCAGGATTTCATCGGCGGCCTGCACCGCGCTGCAGATGCGCCGGGGGGGTGCGCTGGCCCTTGCCGGGGCGGCCAGACACAAAACAGTCAGAGCGCCTGAAAAAACCACAAGACGAGCGGGGTTATTCACGGTCCCCGGTTTTACCATAAAATGATGGCCTCCGTGCGTCTTTCAAAAATAGCTCTTCTTGTCCACCGCCGTAAAAAAGCGGCTTCGGCCCAATCCCCTGCGCGCAAAGCCGCGCTAGAAAACCCATTTTCCATGAGCAACTTCCGCCGCCGTCTGCATTACCAGATCGACAAGATTTTCGCCCGTGGCAGTTCGGCGCAGTTTCTGCTGCTGGCGCTGCTCACACTGGGTGTGGTGCTGATTGGCAGCACGGGTTTTTTCCTGGGGTTGTTCAGCGAGGCCAACAAGGAAGTGTCGGGCATCAGCCGCAACCTGGACAAAGGTTTTCTGGACACCCTGTGGTGGTCGCTGAATCTGGTGCTGGACGCCGGGTTTTTCACCGGCAACTACGGGGCCACGCCGCCCATTCTGGCGCTGGGTTTTCTGGTCACCCTCATGGGCATGGTGATCTTCGGTATTTTCATCGGTTTTGTGACCGCAGCGGTGGAAGAACGCCTCGCGGCCCTGCGGCGCGGCGACAGCGAGGTGCTGGAATCGGGCCATGTGTTGATTCTGGGCTGGAGCAAAAAGGTGTTCGCCATTCTCAACCTGATGGACGAATACGATTCCAGCTTTACCTTTGTGGTGCTGGCCACCCACGAGCCAGAGGAAATGCAGGAAGAAGTGCGGGTCTACACACGGCCCAGCATGAAAAACCGTGTCATCCTGCGCCGAGGCAACCCCAGCAACCTGCACGAACTGGAACGCGTGGCCTTCACACAGGCCCGCGCCATCATTCTGCTGGGTGAAGAAGACGAGGGCGTGGGCAACCCCGACATCCCCGTCATCAAAACCCTCATGCTGCTGGCCTCGATAGAAAACTGGCCCCACGGCAGACCCCCGGTGGTGGCCGAAATTCTGCGTCACGAAAACGAAGAAGTCGCCCAACTGGCGGCCAGGGGGGCCTTCCCGCTGGTGGCCACCAGCGACGTGGTGAGCAAGATTCTGGTGCAGGCCAGCCGCCAGCCGGGCCTGAGTCTGGTTTATGCCGAACTGTTCGCTTTTGAGGGCAGCGAGTGTTACCTCAAGGCCGTGCCCGCCGCCGTGGGCAAAAAATGGGTGGAGGTGCCCGCGCTGTTTCCCAAGGCGGCCCCCATCGGCGTGGGTGTGAACAAAGGCACCGAGGCCGCCCCCAAATGGGAAACCACGCTGAACCCCCCGGCAGATTACGTGGTGAAGCCAGAGGAATCACTGATTCTGCTGGCCGAAGACGCCGGTTTTGCCGTGGAAGCAAACGCCCCGCCCCACACGGTGGAACAGGCCCGCTGCCAACCCATCACCAGCCACGGCGCAGAGCGGGTGCTGATTCTGGGATGGAGTCAGAACCTGTACAACATCCTGGCGCAGTTCGATGCCTATGTGGCCCCCGGCACGCCGGTGGTGGTGATTTCGAACCACGACGAAAACACCGCCCGCGAACTGCTGGACGAAAACCTGCCCCACGAACTGGCGAACATTTCCCTGGAACTGCAAGAGGGCAATTACATTCGCCGCAGCGTGCTGGAGCCGCTCTTTGCCCAGCCGCTCACCTGTGCGATTTTGCTGGAAGACCATTCGTTTGAAGAAGAAGACCCCGATGCACGCATCATCATGGCCGCCGTGCTGCTGCGGGAGCTGCAAAAAGAACTGGGGGGCAGCAGCCAGACCCAGATGGTGGCTGAGATCACCCACCACGACAACCGCCGCCTGCTGGAGCTCACCAAGGTGTTCGACATTCTGGTCAGCCCCGAAATCACCAGCATGTTGCTGGCGCAAATCGCCATTCAACCGGCGCTGGATGGCGTGTTCCGGGACATGCTCGACGCCGACGGCGTGGAGGTGTATCTGAAACCGGTTTCCCGTTATCTGCCCCTTGATAAGGAATGGACCTTTCAGGACATTCAGGTGGCGTGCATCCGGGCCAGCGAATGCACCCTGGGTCTGGTGCTGGGAGACGGCGTGGTCACGCCCTTTGATGTGCAACTGAACCCCGGCCGCGACAAGGTGTTTCGCCTTGGCCCCGCCGACCGCGTGATTGTGCTGGCCGAAGACATGTACGACAGTACGCCGGAATAATGAAAGCAACACCGCTCTTTACCCTCTCCCACGCTGGGGCGCGGGCGAGGGTAATGGAAAAGCCCTCCCTCCCCATCGGCCTGTTTCTCAAGGACGCGGCATTTTTTATGTCGCGGTGTTTAATACCAATTTTCACCGAACCGCCGGACTTCGCCGCACCCATTTCCAAACTGGCTCATCCCTCAGGATTAATGCTGTTTCGATTGAAAATTGGTATGGTGATGCACCAATTCCGAAAATGCGCTAAATCCCGAACGCCTTGCGGTAATAGACGTTGTAGATGTCAAAGGGCACCAGACCCCGCTCGGTGAGAAAAGCTTGATGCGACTGGCTGGTCATCTGCAGATCCAGGGCGTCGTCGTTGCTGAACTTCTGCACCGACAGAAACAGCGCCCCCGGCGGCACCTGCCGCGACTCAAAATTGAAATAGGCCCCCGCGTGACCCAGCGCGCCCAAGAGCACCCGGCGATGACGCCACGCGCCCCGCAGTCCCCACAGGCGGTTCACCGGCACCACGCGGTTGCCCTCTTTGAACAGCAACAAACCGAAGGTGTTGAGTTTGAGCGTGAGGTATTGATGGGGGCTGAAGCGCCGCAGGCGGTTGATGAGGTCCATGGTGTCCAGCCAGTCCTGCACGCTCACCTGACCGTCCAGGTCTTCTTCCAACTGGCGCATCACGTCTATCACGTGGGTCTGGGCATCGGGCGTCTGCTCTTTGTTCACCACCGAGTGGGGATAAAAACTCTGCCAGAAGATGTGGGGGTTCTCCAGATCAAAACGCACGATCTTTCCCACCTGATCCAGATTCACGTCGCGTTTGACCATGGTGGCGAACTGCACCTTGATGCCCATGGCGCGGCACGCCTCAATCACCGCCAGGCGCTTGGCCAGCAGGCCCGGCTGGCGGCGGAAGCTCTCGTGAACCGCATCATCAAATCCGTCGAACTGCAAAATCACCCAGCGCAGACCGGCGGCGTGCAGCTTGCGCAGATAGTCCTCGTGTCCCAGGCGGCTGCCGTTGGTCACCAGCCGCGCCGTGTAACCCAGACTTTGCACATAACGAATGATCTCCGGCAGGTCTTTGTGTACCGTGGGTTCGCCGCCCAATATGGCCACGGTGGTGCGGCTTTTGGGCAGCGGCCCCCGCGTGAGGTGCGCCCGCAGCCAGTCCAGCGTCATGTCGGGCCGCTCGCGGCCAGATTCGCTGAAACACGAAGGGCAGTCCCAGTTACAGCGCTCGGTGATGTTCAGCAGAATGTTGGCGGTGCGGCCAAAGTGGTCGTGGCAGGTTTCGCCCTTGGCGCAGGCCGGTTCGGGGCAGATGTTCACGCGGGGTGAAATGCGCCGGGTGGCTTCTTCAAAAAAGGCCGTGTCCTTCCAGTAAAGCGTGAGGGCCTCGCCGTGTTCGGGGCAGTTTTTGCGCATCCACACGTCGCCGTTTTTGTCTTCCAGCGTGGCGACCAGCAGGCGCAGGCACACCGGGCACACGGTGGTGGTGCGCGAGAGCACACGGGTTTTTTCTGCCGCCGGGGCTGGTGTGGTGAGGGGCGTGGACAGGGAC
>CAYJOG010000276.1:0-4619 GCA_964371695.1 uncultured bacterium | reverse complement strand
CATTCTTTCTCCCTCCCCCGGCGCGGTGCTGCGTGGCACCGATCAGGTCATCACCCTGCATGTGGGGGATGACAGATCCTTGCTGGCGGCCCCCGGCGCGGTGCTGGAAATCAGCCTGGGAGGCCGGGTGGTGGACAGGGTTTTTGGTCTTGTTGCCGCACAGTGCTCCCCATCTGGCGTGAGTTGCACGCTGAGCGTGTCTGTCAACATCGCCAACATTCCAGACCGTGACCCGGACCGGGATGATGGTCTTTCCCTTTCGGTGTCGCTTACCGACCCGGCGGGCAACACCGGCGCGGCATCCATCAGTGTATCAACCGAAAATAACGTGGGACCGGCGGTCACCATTCATTCACCAGCGGACGGGGCCATCGTGAGCGGCTCCATAGTCATCTCTGCCTCCTTTGACGACACGCCCAACAAGGTGCGCCTAGTGGATCTCTACCTGGACAACAGCACCACGCCCCTGACCACCCGCGCCATTTCCCCTGGCAGCGCCACGGGCACGGTGAGTTTCAGTGTGGACACGACGACGCTTTCCCCCGGTTCCCACCAGTTCACCATCCGGGCTTTCCGCCGGTTGGATCGCACCGGCAGGGCCGGTGAAGATTCCGTGGCAGTCGTGCGCCCGGTGCTGCGGGTTCTGGAACCGTTGTCAGGAAGCGTCCTTGGCGCTCAGCACCACACGGTCAGGGTGGAGTGGCAGGGGTTGGACACCCGGCCCCTTCTGGCGCTGATCACATTGACGCTCAACGGGCAGCCAGTGGAAACGCATTTTCTGACCCAGCCTGCGGCGGCGGGGGTGGACAGCTTTGACTTCAACGCCGGGGCGCAGCCTGAGGCGATTTATTCCATGAGCGCTTCGTTGAGTATTCCCCCGACCGGCGCAGTGTTGCTGGCAGATCCGGTCACCCTTTATGTGGACCGCACGCCCCCCGCCATTACTTTCATTTGTCCGCCGAGGTGTTTTGGACCATGAGAATATTACGCAGACTCTTGATGTTATTTGTCATCCTTCCGTCACTTCTGGCGACAGATCCCTCGGATGCATCAACATGTCAAGGAGAAGTGGACAGTGGCCCCTACACACTATGCCACACGGAACCAAATATGGGCCATGTGTTTTTTGATCGTTACAGCAATACTTGGTATGCGTCAGCAGGATTGGGCCTCATCTGCTACAGCCCGTCCCTACAAGATGGAGTTTCTCGCTTTTGTGGATGGGAGTGTGTATACACTCACTCGTTTGATGGTACTTACTGGCTGTTTCAACAATGCCAAAAAGACCCTCCTGCACCACCTCCGCCGTGCCAAACGTGCGGCAATCCGCCCAGTCAGAATGAATGCCGGGGGCAGGACCAGCAGCCGGGCAACAGCAGCGTGGGGGTTTGTGGCCGCACGGTGAATGCGGACATCATGCTGCCCGGCGTGGAAGTGCTGGGGCTGTCCAGCCGCGTTTCGTTGCTTTACAGCGGTGAAACAGTGATGCCGGAAAAAATTGTGACCGCTTTTGGAGAAGATTCGAAGGCCCCGGGCACGCTTTCTCAGCTCGTGCACCAGTTCAGTCTGGGGGCGAATGGCCATTCGCAATCGGTTTTTCTGGTTCCCGAAGACGAGACCCACCGCATTGTGGTGCGCATTCCCATCACGCTGTCAAACGGCCAGATTCTGCCCTCTGGGCAATACATGGTGAATCAGGCCACATTCAGGGGGTATTCCGATATTTCCATGGCGAATTACCCTTCACAGCTTTTCTTTTCCAGCCGGAATCTCTTTCTGTTTATCGTGAACCACAGCACCAGTCCCATTGGCCGGGGTTGGGGGTTTGGCGGGCATTCCCATGCTCACCGGCAAAGTGTTGATGGCTCCTGGTTCATCACACAAGCAGATGGCAGTTATGAGTATTACCAGATGGTGGAAGGTGTTCTGAAGCCGCCCCTGGGGGTTTTTAGCACCATCACCTATGAAGAGGGCGACCCGGAGGTGGTGTTGCGGGCCAAATCGGGCGAGACGACCATTTACGACGCCCAGACCGGCCTGTTGCAGCGGGAGGTGGATCGCAACGGCAATGCCACCCGGTATTTTTACGACACGGAAGGCCGCTTGGTGCGTGTGGAAGACCCCAAGGGCGGCGCTATCCTTCTCACCTACGACCTCAGCGGCCATTTGCAGGCCGTGGCAGACCAAACCGGACGGGCCAGCCAGTTTGAGCACAACATCCAGGGAGACCTCACGGCTTTTGTGGACCCATCCGGGGCGCGCACGGAGTTCACCTATGACCAGTATGGCCGCCTGCTCACCAAGCGCGACCCCCGTGGCGTGGTGACGGGGTATGAATACAACGAAACGGGGCGGGTCACGGCCATTGTGGATCAGTTCGGGAACCGCAGTTTGATGACAGGGGGACGGGAAGACACCCTGACGCCGCCCTCAGACCCCATGCACCCCATTTCCATGGACAAGGAGATTTCCTACAAGGCTGTTTCTTCGGTCACGGATCGCCTTGGCCGGGTGCGCACGTCGCAGGCTGATTTTTTCAATTCACCCGTGAAGCACGTGAACAAAGACGGCGTCAGCACGGAAATTCTGCGTAACAACGACAACCAGATTGTGCAATCCACCACGGGCACGCAGGTGGAGCAGTTTGAGTACAACCTGAGTGGCGACGTGGCGTTGATCAGCGTGAACCAGCGGCAGACCTTCATTGACTATGAAAACGCCTATCACCTGCCCATTTCCATTTCGGTGCAGACCGACGGCTCGGGCGGGCATCGCACCACGGCGATGGAATATGACGAACACGGCAACCTGATTGCCCAGACAGACCCCGGCGGCAGCAGGTCCGCTTTCACCTACACGCCTGATGGGCAGGTGGCCACCATGACCGATGCCGTGGGCAACCTGACGCAGTTCTTTTATGACGCCCGTGGCAACCTGTCCCGACTGGTGGAGCCATCGGGCCGCGAAACGGTGTTCACGCGAGACGCCGCCGGGCGTGTCACCCGTGTGCAAGACGCAGCCAGCCGGGAGCGGCTCTACACTTATGACGCCATGAACCGCCTGACCGAGGCGACAGACCCCCAGGGCAACGTCACCCGCTATTTTTACGATGCCATCGGCAATCTGACAGAGCTGCGAGACGCCATGGGGCGGTCCACCTTGTGGCGCTACGACAACCGCAACCGGCTGATTGAAAAAGAAAACCCCCTGGGCGAAATTACCCGCTACGCCTACGACGCCGAAGACAACCTCACGCTGGTCACACTGCCCGACGGCAAAACCATCGGTTATCAATATGACGCCATGGATCGCTTGGTGCGCAAAGAGGCTGATCAGGTGGTCACCTACAGCTATGACACCACGCTGGACCTGACCCTGCGGGTAGAAAACGAAATGGCCCGAATTGACTACACCTATGACAACCAGCACAACCTGCTCACCGACAGACTGGAGCTTTTCTGGGGCACGCCGTTGTCTCGCGTGTTTGACCAGCGCTTCACCCGCAATCTGGCCGGAGAACCGCTGATGAACGCGCTGCGGCTCAATCCGTTTGAGCGGGCAGATGACTTTGTTTTTGAGGTGCGGCGCAGTTTCAACAACAGCGGCCTGCCCACGCTGGCAGAGTTGGAGGGGGCGCAAAACACCTTGTGGTCTTTCCGTTATTTCTACGACTCGGCGCACCGGCGCACGGTGATTGAAAAGGCAGACGGCACGAACACGCGTTATGCCTATAACCCCAACAGCGAGCTTGTGGCGCTGGCGCACGAATTCGCGCAGCAGGAGTCGCTGACCGAGGCCCCGTTTGTGCCGGGGCAGTTTGTCACCACGCGCGCCGCGCTGAGTGCGTCTGGCGTGGTGAGCGACACGGTGGGCGTGCTGAGTGCGCGTGTGAACGGCGAGGCGCTCAGCCTCAGCGCCCAGGGGGTGTTTGAGTCCGCGCTGCCGCTCGCGCCCGGCCCCAACCAGCTCACGGTGGAGGCGCAGGACGTGTCGGGTTACACCAGCAGCGCCACGGCCACCATCACCCGCGTGGCAGACGCCCAGGCCGAGCAGGCCGCCCGCACGCTGCGGCTGATCTATGACCTCGACGCCGTGGGGAACATTCTGGCCATCACCGACAGCCGCGGCGTGGCCGCGCGCTATGGTTATGACAGTCTGGACCGCCTGAGCAGCGCCCTGCGCACCGCCGCCGCCGTGCAGGGCCTGAGCGTGAGCGCGCCCGCCCGCGTGGCCGCGCCAGAGCAATACGCCTATGACCCGCTGGGCAATCGCACGGCCAGTCATCTGTCGGCGGCCCATGCCCACAACCCGGCCAATCGCCTGACAGAGGATGACGGATATTTATATGAATACGACGCAAACGGCAACCGGCGCACGCGCATGCACAAACAGACGGGTGTGCTGGAGGAATATTTCCACGACCGCGAAAACCGGCTGATGGGTTACGCCGCGTGGCAGGGGGGCGGGCTGCTGCGCCGGGCGCGGTATTTCTATGACCCGCTGGGGCGGCGGATGGCCAAAGCGGTGGACGCGGACGGCGACGGGCCGCTGGGGCCGCGCATCACGTTGTGGCATTACGAAAACGAAGACGTGGTGATGCAGGAGGATTGCGGGGGATA
>CAYJOG010000275.1:0-4620 GCA_964371695.1 uncultured bacterium | reverse complement strand
CCTTCCACGGTGCGGTACAGGTCAAACAGGCTGGGGTTCATCAGGCGCTGGCGGCCCACAAACAGGTTCACACCCGGTTGCAGGGTCAGCGTGCTCATGTCCTGGCCATAGGCCTTCACCCGGTTGCTGAACATGTCCCGCTGCTTGAGACACTCCCGAAAAACGGGAGCCTTCGCACCGGTGTCCGCCGCCAGACGTTCCAGGTCCGCCGGGGTGGCTTTTGGCCCCGCGAGGCTGAGCAGGGGATAACCCTTCCAGAACTTGCCCTGCTGCGAAAGGCAGAACGCCGCCTGACCCATGAGGCGGCTTTGATCCAGCGCCTGGGCCCCCGCAGCGGCGGGCCGCACGATGTGCCTGATTTTGCCGGGGTATTTCTGAATCACCTCAATCACCGCCCGGCTCACCGCCGAGGCCCTGTCCGAGACAAAATCGGTGTATTCCACAATGGTCACCGGCGCGCCTTTGGGGCCGATGAACAGGTCAAAGGAATAGGCGGGCAGTGGTTCCAGAAACAGCGTGGGCGGGGCCAGCGTGGGGCTGAGCATATACAACTCGCCCTTGCGCGAGACGTACCGGGCAATCTGCCGAAAGCCCGGCTCCTGCTCCAGTTCCTTGCCCAGCAGCACCACGGGCAGCGCCTTGGCCTGGGACTGACCCATCAGCGCCCGGCCCTTGGGGGATTCAAAAGGCACGTCCTGTCGCACGGCCCCTTGCAGCACCTGACCGGTAAGTTCGTTCAGCATGTCTTCGGGCACGCAGGTGGGGCAGCCGGGGGGGGTGATGACATAAAGGGGCACACCCTTGCTGGGGTCCAGCGCCACCGAAATCATGCGGTCAAACACCTCAAAGGGCTGTGCGCCAGAGAGCATCTTGCCGTTGATGAAAAACCCCGGCGTGCCAGACACACCCCTGGCCTGTCCCTCTTTCATCTGGGCCAGCACCAGTTCCTGTTTTTTGCCGGATTTGTAACAGGCCTCAAGCGCGTCGGGGTCTGGCACCTTGGCCTTGGCGGCGGTCATCACCGAGGTCTCGCTCATGGTCTGGGGGTTCATGGAAAAAAACGCGTCGTGTACGTCTTCGAACTTGCCCTGGTCGCGGGCGCATTCCGAAATGGCGGCGGCGGGCAGGGCGGCGGCGTGAAAATCCAGGGGAAAGTGACGGTATTCCCACTTGACCTGCGCGCCATATTTGGCCATTACCTGATCAACGGTGGGCTGGGCGCGGTGACAATAGGGGCACTGGAAATCGCTGTATTCGATGATTTCCACCACGGTTTGGGCGGCGTGGGCGGCGGGCCAGAGGGCCAGCAAAAGCAGAAAGGCCAGGGGCCGGAAAAAAGCGCGTAGGGTCATGAAATCTCCTTGAAGGCGAAAAACGCAGTGCCCTAGCCTAGCAGGGTGTTGATAGACACCCTGAAAAATCCATGGATGGATTTTCTCAACATCCTGCCAAAAGGTTGCGGAAAACCCCATCCGTGGATTTGCAGGACGCCGGGAAGGCCCCGCTGGGTTTCACCCCCGGCTCTGTTTTTTGGCTTTGGCGTCCTGTTTTTCCCACATGGGGGATTTGGACGCGAGGTCGGCGTAGACGGGGGCCACCTTGCTCAGTTTCTCGCGCAGTTCAGGGCCAAAGGGCACATAACGCCAGAAGATGGGCCGCAGATCCTTATTGATTTTCTGGATGCCCTTGCTCTCCCATTTCAGCCATGTGGCATATTCGCGCATGAAGTTTTCTTTCAGCGGCAGGGCCTTGTCTATGGCCGATTCATCGGCGGGTTTCTTTTTCTCCTCGCTGTAAAAAGCGAAGTAGTTGCCCGTGATGCCTTCGCCCACCCAGTCCATGGCGCTGTCCTTGGCCAGTGTCCAGCGGTAATCCCCCATGGCTTTCACCAGCACTTCGTCCAGGCCCTTTTCGGGGAACACCGGAATAGACACGCGTCCACGGCTGGCCCGTTTGTCGCAGCGGTGCCAGGCGTCCCAGCAAATGGCGTTTTGCGCCACGCACGAGGCGAGAATCACATAGGGCTGCTGATGCAGTTCTATGAATCCCTCCTGGCCCGATTCGGTTTTGCCCAGCACCTCGCGGATGAACAGTTTGTTGTCCACCTTTTCCATTTCCTGCATCTGGCGGTTGACCTCCCGCTTTTTGGCCATCATGTCGGCGGGGTTGCCGGTGACCATGCCCGTTTCCAGAAAAGGGAAATGGTTGCCGCGCCTGCCGATGCACAAAAACGGCCACTGAAAAAACACCGTCTCCATTTCAAATTTCAGGGCGGCTTCTTCGCTGCCCATCAGGTCGGCCATGCCCTTGTTGTAAAGCTGGGGGGTGTTGACCGGTTTTTTGGTGAGACGGTAAATCTCGGTGCGTTTGGTTTCGTCAAAGGTATAGGCCACCGTGCCCGCATACAGCATCTCCAGCCATTCATCGGCATAAAAAATGTTCTCGCTGCTTTCCTTGTGGTCGATGAGTTTGTGATAGACGGCGATTTCTTCTTCGGTGAGAAACCACGTGTCCAGCAGCGCCCTGAACCGCAACAGCGCTCTGAGTTCCGGTGTGCGGTTCTCCTTGAAGGCCAGGGCGGCCTTCATATAAAAATCGCCGCTGTTCTTGATGAGGCTCTGGCGGATGCCGAAGTCCTCCGGGTTCTCGCGGTTGGCGCGCACCAGTTTCAGGAAGGGGTCTTCGTTTTTCAGACTCAGTTGCTGGGCGACTTTTTTGAGACCTTCGCCACCGCCGGGGACGTTGATTTTGCTGGTGACTTTGGGGGCAGCGGGCGCGGCAGGCACGGCGGGCGCGGCAGGCGCAGGCGCAGCAGTGGCCGCAGCCGGTTTTGCCGCTTCGACTGTTTTGGGCGGCTCAGCCGCTGCGGCGGCGGCCGGAGCAGGTTTGGGGGGATTCACATCGGGGGCGGGCGCGGGAGAGGGTGAGGTCGCCGCCTTGGGGGAGGGCTGAATGAGAGATTCGATGTCGCTTGCGGGCGCGGCCATCTGGCGGGCATGCACCACCTTGTGGCGGTCAATGTGGCCCTTCAGTTCATAGAGGTGGCCGTCGGAAAGATAAAGGAACTTGGGCAGCAGGCTGGTGAGTTCATCCAGCGAAAGGTGTTCCCCCGTGAGCGGCGTCACCTGATATTTTGCAAAAGGACTGGTGGGGGGGATCTCCTCGCCATCGGGGTCCATCTGGATAAACAACCGGGTTTCTTCTGGCATGACCGTGCTCCTTTTATCGCTTGTTCATTTCCTTGACCAGCCGCCCGACGTGCAGAGCGCGGCGCTCCAGCAACTCAGCCGTCCGGGCCATGGATTCTGCCACAGAAAGGGGACCATCCTGAACAGCAAAAGCTGCGCTCAGGCCACGGGCGAACAGGTCTTCATGTCCCTCACCCAGACGCCCCGCCAGCACCACCAGCGGCACATGGTGACGCTGACACAAATCCGTCAGCACACCAATGCCCTTGCCCTGGGCGGTCTGGGCGTCCAGCGCGCCTTCGGCGGCCAGCACCAGGCGGCTTTTGGCCACGGCTTTTTCCAGTTGCAGCAGGCGGGCGATTTCTGCCGCGCCGCTTTTCAGGCTGGCCCCGGCAAAGGCCGCCAGCCCCGCGCCCAGGCCCCCCGCCGCGCCACCGCCGGGCAGCCCCACGGGCACGCCAAACTGACGCGCCACCATTTTTTCCAGATTTTTCAGGCCCTTTTCCAGCGCTTTGACCGTATCCGGCGAAGCGCCTTTTTGTGGGCCAAACATCCGCGCCGCGCCCTTTGGCCCAGTGAGGGGGCTGGCGACATCACAGAGCGCCGTCACCCGCAGGCCCTGCAGCGGAAACACGGCGGGCGGGGCGATGGTTTTGAGTGACAGCAGGGTTTGGCCCGTGGCGGGGTTGTTGCGGCAAAGGGGATTGCCCTGGGTGTCAGTCAGGCCAAAACCCAGCGCCTGCGCCATGCCCAGGCCGCCATCCACCGTGGTGCTGCCCCCCAGGCCCACCACCACCTCTTTTGCCCCGGCGGACCTGATTTTGAGCAGCAGTTCACCCACGCCAAACGTGGTGGTGCAAAGGGGATTTTTTTCGTGTTCCTGCAAGCGCCAGATGCCTGCGGCACTCGACATTTCCATCACGGCCAGGCGGTGTTTTTCGCACCACGCCCACACCGCCCGCACCGGTTGGCCCAGGGGGCCGGTGACGGTAAAGCGCCGCGCCACAAAACCCGGCTGAGACAAAAACGCCGCCACCGTGCCTTCGCCGCCATCGGCCAGGGCGAGGGTCTGCACCCGCCAGCCGGGGCCCAGGCCCTGCGTCAGGCCCAACGACATGGCCCGCGCCGCCTGGGCTGCGCCAAGCGCGCCCTTCATGGGCATGGCGGCGATGAGGGCCTGCGGCATGGGGGCAGTTTATTCATCACGGACAAACCTTGGTAACCAGCCAGCCGCGCCGCCGGTGTATCATGCGCCCATGTCCACGCCCACGGACGACGCTTTGTCCGCGCCCGCCGAACAACCCGAAGCGCTCGCCCCTTCTTCAGCGCCGCCGCCGCCCCGCACCACCGTGGGGGCCTTGGGGGTGATTCAGCAGGTGGGTGTGATTGAGTTTGGTTTGTCGGCCCTGCTGATTGTGGTGGGGCTGTGGGC
>CAYJOG010000274.1:0-4634 GCA_964371695.1 uncultured bacterium | reverse complement strand
CAAAAAGACCAAGCCAACCTAGTCGCTGGGCTTGATCCTCCACCGGGCTTTGAATCGGTAGTCTTGGATGGATTTGCGGAAAATGTTTTTCTCCCTCCACTTAGCCAGACGAGTAATTTTACTTGGAATACATACCTCTTCGCACAAAGCCAAAATGGGGCTGGGCAAGGGAATCCTGTTTTGTCCACTGGATCCCCTCAACCCCTATTAGCCGAAGAAACTGGCCGCTATCTACTCGCAGGAAGCTATTTTGATTTTCAAAACAAAACATATGATCGCTTGCCTGATGGAAGTGGATCGGGTGCAGTGTTTATCGGGCTAGGCGGAATTAGTGAATTAGTTTCTCTTACAGGCGCACCTGGCGGAGACGTGCAAGCCTTTTTGAACCAGGCTCTTCCTGTGAACTTGGCATTGGTTACAATCCCAGATGGGATATCTAAACCCGTAACCATTTTTACCCAGTTGGATGAAGGTGCACTTGCTTCAGTCATGGGAAATATTGCCCCAGATTTCTTTTTTGCGGGAGTGTTTTTTCCTCCGGCCACTTCAGGCGGAGCATTCACTTTTCAAGAACCGACTTCGACACCATTGTCCGAAATTGAGGTTTTTTTCCAGGGCTTGGATCTTGTAATGACTAATGCGTTGGAAATCATTTCCGGTGGGCCGGTGTCCGCAAGTGCCACGCTGAGCAAGCAGGGCGACCCTCAGGCCACGGTGGTGGCAGTGGGTGACACCGTGCAAGTCAGCCTGACGGGGCAAAGCGGTTTGGGCAGTCTGTCTGCGGCGCTGTTCAACCCCGCCACCGGCCCCAATACAAGCGGTGCGCTGAGTGGTCTGGTGAGTCTGACGGAAGGGCCACCCGGCGCCTATCAGGGGTCCATGGGTTTGGTCACGGCTCAGGATGCTGGTGGGGCCACAGCCACACAGGTGCAGGCGGCGGTGGGGCCAACGCCCCAGGTCAGCGGCGGTGGTGCGCCGACTCCCTGGCGGGGGCCTACTTCGACTTTAACGGACTCCCCTATTACAACAACGCAGGGGGCAGCGTCGAGCACGCCTTCTGGATGTATGACAACAACGGCTCGCTGGGGGCTGAATTTATCGCGGGCAGCCCCGGTGTGGTGATTGAGGGCCTTGGGTTTGACCCGGGCCAGCCGGTGAATCTGGCGCTGGTCACCGCCAACTGGACGCCACAGACCCTGCATTTCACCATCTACACACAGCTTTCCTCTGGGGGGCTGATGACGCTTTTGGGCGGCGCGGCGGCGGGCTTCACGATGGACTATTTCTTCACCGGTGTGTTTTTGTCGCCCGGGCTGGCGGGGGATCCCTTTGTGTTCCAGCAGCCCACGCCCCAGCAGGGGCCCTCGCCCGTCGAGGCATTTTTTCAGCAGTCCGGTTTGGTGCAGACCAACACACTGGGTATCCAGCCCGCCGCGCCCCAGGTCATCTTGAGCAAGCAGGGTGATCCCCAGGCCACGGTGGTGGCGGTGGGCGACGTGCTGGAAGTGCATGTCCAGGGACCAAGCGGTCAGGCCAACCTGAAGGCCGCGCTCTTCAACCCCGCCACGGGGGCGAATACGAATGGTGCGCTGAGCAGTTTGGTGAGTCTGACGGAAGGCCCCCCCGGAACATATGCGGGGTCCACGCCGCTTGTCAGTGCACAAGACCAAGGCGGGGCCACGGCCACGCAGGTGCAGGCAGCGGTGGGGACGCCCGCGCCTTCTGGTGGGTCCGCGCCGGTTCTGGGAGCGGGATCTCCTGTGCCCAGCATCGCCCAGCCCCAGGGGGGCGGCGGTTACCGGCTCAACGGGGCCTGGTATGAACTGGCGGGGAATGTCTACAACCAGGCGCCTGGGGGTGGGCAGGGGGTGGCGTTTGTCTATGACAACGGGGGATTTGCCTTCAGCCTGATCCCCCCTGGGTCGGACGCGGACCTCAGCACCATACCCACGTTTAACCCCGCTCAGCCGGTGAACGGTTTCCTGATTAACCCGGGTTTCCGCATTACGGTCTACACACAACTGAGTGAGGCGGCGCTGGTGGCGCTGCTGGGCTTGCCCAGCGTGGACGCCGCCATGCCGGGGCTGCTCACCCCGCCCGCCCTTCCGGGTGAGCCGTTTGTCTACAACCCACCCGTGGTTGGTGCTGGTGACCCCCTCGCCGATTTCTTCAACCTGTCAGGCGGACTGGTTTTGACCAATCTGTTGGATATTCAGGGCGTGAGTGATGCTGCGCCGCCGGTGGTTACGCTGAGCATACCCCTGGCCGGGGAACACCTGAGCGCCGGTGCTGTGCTGGCGACGGGCAGCGTGAATGATCCGTTGCCCGGCAGCGGCGTGAGTCTGGCTTCGCTGGCACTGGCGGTGACAGATGCAAGCGACTCGGTGGTGATTGGCCCGCTGGGGGCCGGGGCCATTGGTTACAACCCCACAGATGGTTCTTTCAGCACCACACTGAATGGTCTGGCGGAAGGGGTCTACACCCTTACGCTCAGTGCCAGCGACAACGCGGGCAATGGCGGTGCCGGGAGCCTGCGCTTCACCGTGGACCGCACCGTGCCGGGCGTGAACATCCTGGCCCCCAACTTCAACGTTCAGTGGGGTGGCACCGAGCACAGCGTGAACGTGCGCATGACGGACAACTTCGCCCTGCTGGCCACACCCACCGGCCAAAACACGGTGATGGAAGTGCTGGTGGCAGGTCAGGTGGTGGGTCAGCGGTTGGGGCTGAGCGCGGGGGATTGTCAACCCGGCGGCCAGGACTGCACCGTGACGGTGGACGTGAACACCGCCAATCTGCCCATGGGGCCGCAGCCGCTGGTGGTGCGGGTGAGTGATCCGGCGGGCAACCAGGGCAGCGCAACCAGTCAGGTGCGCCTGAGCAACACGGTTGCGCCCATCGTCACCATCACCTATCCCCAGGAAGGGGCCACGGTGCAGGGAGCCTTCGCGTTATTGGCGGACGTGGCCACGCCACAGGGACAGGTGCGTTATATCGACCTGTTCGTGGATGGGGCCGCCACACCCACGGCCACGGTGGAATGGACCCCCACGCAGGTGTCCGGCAGCGTGGCGTTCACCGTGGATACGGCGCTGCTTGGCCCTGGTCCCCATGTGTTTAACGTGAAGGCCTATCGCACCCCTGGGCGCTCCACCCGCGTGGGTGAGGCTGAAGTGGCGCTGAGCGTGCAGGACGGCCCCGGCCAGGGACCGGACAACACGCCGCCGGGGGTGGAGATCGTGTCCCCTGGTCCTGATGATGTCCTGCGGGGCGTGAGCCAGTCCTTTACTCTGCGGGTGAGCGATGACCGTTCGCTCCTGAGTGGCAGCGCCGCGCTGAGTGTAGATTTCGCGGGCCAGACGGTGGCCACGGTGAACAGCTTTAACACCCAGGACTGCAACGCCCAGGGCACGGTCTGTGTGCTGTATGTGCGTGCCGTCATCACAAACCTGCCGGATGCCGACCCCGCCCGGAATGACAACGTGCTCCTGTCCGCCACCGCCACAGACGCGGCAGGCAACACCACCAGCGCCTCGGTGCTGGTGGCCGTGCGCAACAACGTGGGGCCGGATGTGACCATTTTGTCTTCTTTCCCGCTTGGGGGAGTTGTGGAAGGGCCCTTCACCCTTTTGGCCAAAGTAGTGGCTGTTCAAAGGAAAGTGCGTTACATCGACCTGTTCGTGGATGAGGCCACCACCCCTGCGGCCACTGTGGAGTGGACCCCTACACAAATGTCTGGAAACGCTGCCTTTACGGTGGACACTGCGCAGTTTAGTAATGGCCTCCACACGTTTACCGTTAGGGCGTATCAAACACCAGGGCGGTCTGCCCGGATGGGCCAAGACTCGGTTGCACTTTTAATCCAACCAGGCCAGCAGCAAGGGCCCGATATCACACCACCGGGTGTGGAGATTGTCTCGCCTGGTCCAGGTGAAGTACTGCGGGGTGTGAGTCAATCATTCGCCATTCGGGTAAGTGATGATCGTTCCCTGCTTATCGGTTCTCCCACTTTGATCGTGCGCTTTGCAGGACAGCCTGTTGCCACGTTAAACAAGTTCGATGTCCAGCAGTGCAATTCCCAGGGCACAGTATGTTCGCTGAATTTACATGCGGTGGTCACAAACTTGCCCGATGCTGACCCCTCCCGAAATGATGATGTTCCCCTCTCTGTTGAGGCGGTTGACACATCAGGAAATCAGGCAATTGCAACAGTTTCCATCTCAATTTTGAATAATGTTGGGCCGAATGTGCGTATCGAGTCTCCTGGGCCAGATAGCTTGATTTCCAGCTCAACCATTTTCCGTACCTTTTTTGAAGTCCCCGTTGGTCTTGGAACCAATGTGCGCTATGTGGACCTTTTTGCCGACGACAGCAGCCGGGTGCTGTCGACCGTTGACTTAGGGGCTTTCGGCGCCACTTCTGGAACTGTGAGTCTGCCAATGAATGCAACAGGGTTGGTGGATGGGCAGCATGTTTTTCGAGCGCGTGCCTATTTAAAGCCTGGGAGATCTTCAAAATGGGGGGAAGATCAGGTCAACGCTTTTCTGGACGCCACAATCCCTGAGGTGGTGATCGAGAGCCCGGCGGACAACAGCATTGTGGCGAGCGACGGTGTGGAAGTGAGTGGTCGCGTG
>CAYJOG010000273.1:0-4635 GCA_964371695.1 uncultured bacterium | reverse complement strand
AAAAACCCTTGATTTTGCTTTGGTTGTTGCGCGACGGGGGCGTCGCGCCTACTCCAAAAAAAGCCATAAACCCCTGATTTCATTTCTAACCTAACAGCAATGGATGCGGTGTCCACACCACCTGCAAAAATGAAAAAACCTTTCTCCCTTAGAGCCTGTTTGAAAAGTCCGTCGTGGACTTTTCAAACCCAACGCCTTCGGGGGCAAGCCCCCTTGGCGTGGCGAAAACCTCAGTGTTTTTAACACTTCGGCTTTCGGGTGCGGTCATCCATGGCCGCAAGCCCCTGTTTGAAAACAAATCTTCATTCGTTTTCAAACAGGCTCTTAGCGCGATGAGGACATTGCGCCTACTCCGGGAGGCAGTGCAAGGGGCTACCTGATAAAACCTGGGTTCATATCACCCGCTTGAGGCGGTGATAGGCCAGCCATTCCAGCGCCATCACCGCCACCAGCGCCGCCAGCAGAAAACCAAACAGGTCCCTGCCCGCAAAGGTTTCCTTCAGTCCCCCGCTGGTCGGTTGGGCCAGCGCGGCAAAACGCCAGCGGCCGGGGCTGAGGTCTGCCTGTTCCTGGTTCAACAGGGCAAGGCCCGTGACAAACTTTTTCTTATCCTGCGTCAGGCTCAGCACACCGGGCTGCTGTGGTGGAGGCAGGCGCACCACACCGTCTGCGGCCACAAGGCTGAACACCCGCGTCCCTTTTTCATCCACCAGCCGGGCCTGCCAGCGGCCTTCGCCCACCGGCAGGGCCAGGGGCTGGCCCAGCGCCGCCACCGGGGGAACCTGCTGTTCCAGTTCGGCGCGGGTCTCCCTCAGCAATCGCCCGATGAGGATGGGAAAGCCCACCGACAGCACCATGTCCGTGTCCCACAACGAAAAAGGAAACACCACCATCCTGGCCCGTTGGGTCTGGCCGGTATAAAGCAGGGGGGCGTTTCCCTCGGTGAGCGCGGCGGTGAAATAAGCGGGCAGGGCGGGCACGGCAAGTTGTCCAATGCTCACCCCCCTGAAGCTCAGGTCTTCCGCCAGGGCGCTGAGGGGACGCGGGTTGTTCAGCAGCAGGCCGCCCTTCAGCCATTTTGCTTTGGTGCCGGTGGGCCACGCACCCAGCCACCAGCTTGCGCCAGCGGTGGGCCAGTGCGCAGGGGGGTGGTCTTCCACAATCGTCAGGTTGGCGTGGACACGGGCCGCCTCTTGAAAATCATTGACCCGCACCACACGCACACCCGGCGCGCTCAACAGGGCTTTTTCCACAAACGGATTCACCGCCCGCCCCACCCAGGCCACCAGAAAAGGCGCGGGGGGCCGCACGGGCAGGTCCACCCGGTTGTCCAGCAAAAGGGCGTCGCCGGGCAGTTCCAGTCGCAACACCTCGCCGGGTTTGAGCAGCAGGCGCTCCAGCACAAAGCTGTCTCCCTGGGCGTTGGGCTTGAGGCTGACACTACGCACCTTTTGAGTGCCCACCCGCAGTGTTGCCTCAAAGGGGTCCGCCCAGCCCGGCGACACCACGCGGGCCGCCAACCGGTAAACCCCCTGCTGACCGGCGGGCGTAATCTGGGCCTCGGCCAGTGCGCGGTTGAGCGCAGGCCGCCCCACGGCAATCCAGGCGAGCCGGATGTTTTTCGGTGTTTTCAGCACGCCGTTTTTGGCCCCGTCGCTGAAAATCACCACACGCACTTTTTTCCCGTTGGCCCAGCGGGCGAGAAAATCCCCCAACTCATCCATGGGGGCAGAGGCAAGGCTCTGGGGAATGTCGCGGATGGACTGGCGCACGCGGGGCAAAAAGCGGATGGCGGGTGTGAGTTGCACAGGGCGCGGGCTGCTCAGCGCCAGGGTCACCGCCACGCCACCGGGCAGGGTGGCCAGATAAGCCTCGGCTTTTTTCCGGGCCAGCGACAGGCGGGTGGCGCGCCCCTCGCGGGCCGCCATGCTCAGGCTGTTGTCCACCACCAGCAGCACGGCGTTTTCACTCCCGGCGGCGAAATTGGTGAGCCGGGGCCGGGCCAGCAACAGCGCCAGCAGCAGCGCCGCCAGCACCTGAAGCAGCAACAGGGGATTGGTCCTGAGACGTTGCCAGGGTGAAATGGGCGAGGCGTCCCGCCGGTGAGACGCAAAGGGCAGCACGCTGCTCACCACCACGGTTTTGCGGCGGGGTTTGAGCAGATACAACCCCACGATCACCAACGCGCCGGTTCCCAGCAACAACCCCCAGGGCAACAGCAGGCTCATGATGTCACCGCGCTGCGCCCGCCCCGCAGAGGCACCCCGCCCCCCAGCAGGCGCAGCAACAGGGGCGACGGCTCAGCGGGGGCTTCGGCCCGCAGATAAGCCACACCACGGGCCAGGGCCTCGGCCCGTTGCATGTCCAGCCGCCTGCCCATGGCCGTGGCAAATTCCGTCCGCGCGCGGTGATCCATGTTGATGTCCACCGTCTCGCCGGTTTCGGCGTCCACCACTCGCACGTCGCCTTCCATCTGCGGCGTGACATCGGTGGCGTCCAGCACGTGGATGAACGTGCCTTCGTGACCTTTCACGCTCATGGCCTGAAGGATGTCCGAAAGCCCCGCCGGGTCAAAACCATCACTGATGAGCAGGGCCAGGGAAGGGTTCAGCCGCAGCAGCGGTTTTTTGGCGGCGGCCCCCAGACGGGTGACGCCCTGGGGCTTGAGGTTCCCCAGTTTGTCCAGCAGGCGGGGCAGGTGTTTCATGCCGCGCCCCAGATAAAACCGCTCGGCCACGCCTTCGTTCAGAATCACGAGCGTGAGCGGATTCTGGCCACTCAGGGCCACGGCCCCCAGGCCAGCCGCCATCTGGCGCGCCAGCAGCCACTTGGCGGCGCTGGTGGCCCCCATGCTGGCTGAGGCGTCCAGCATCAGCCACACGCCACTGTCCTGCTCGTCAAAAAAGGTTTTCATGTAGAGCTTTTCAAGGCGGGCATAAACCGACCAGTCCAGCCAGCGGATGTCGTCTCCCAGTTCATAGGGGCGGTATCCCGCCAGGTCCATGGACACCCCTTTGGTGCGGCTGTGATAGGCCCCGGCGGCGCGGCCGCTGCGGGGTGTGCGGGCGCTGAGGCGCAGGCGGGAGAGACGGCTTAGAAAAGCTTCGCTGATGAGTGGCTCGTCGGGGGTCATTTGGGTTTTTTGACGTAGCCCCGGCGTCTCGCCGGGAGTGTCAACCGCGCCAGCGGCGCGCACCTTGCAGTTTTTTGCTTTATTTCCTTGAAAAATCTCTGTATTGCACCGCCTGCGGCGGTTTTTATTCTCCCGGCGAGACGCCGGGGCTACAGATAAACCTAACAGCAATGGACACCGCGCCTACTCAGTCGATTTTTGAATACTGCGCTAATGCCCTCCGACATGCGCCACGTCTTCCAGCACCTGATCAGCCCCCACGCCTTCGGCTTCGCCCTCAAAGTTGAGAATCAGGCGGTGACGCAGGGCGGGCAAAAGCACCTCCAGCAGATCGGCCTCTGAGACATTCAAGCGACCGTGGGCCACCGCCCGCACCTTGGCCGCCGCCACCAGCGCCAACACGCCACGCGGGCTGGCCCCATAACGCACATATTTTTTCACTTTCTCCGGCGCGGTGGGGTGCTGGGGGTGGGTGGCCAGCACAAGATCCGCCGCCCGCTGACGCACCGGCGTGGCCACGGGCACTTTGCTGATGGCCGCCATGAGCGCGAGCATCGCCTCGCGGGTGAGCACCGGCGAAAGGTCTTCAGGTTTAGCCAGGGGCGAGACTTCGCTGATGCGAACGAGGTCTTCACGCCCCGGAAAAGGCACGTGTATCTTGAACAGGAAGCGGTCCAACTGGGCTTCTGGCAGGGGAAAGGTGCCTTCCATTTCCAAGGGGTTCTGGGTGGCCACCACAAAAAACGGCGGCGAGAGCACGTGGGTTTCGCCCGCCACGCTCACACGTCGCTCCTGCATGGCCTCCAGCAAGGCCGATTGGGTTTTGGGCGTGGTGCGGTTGATTTCATCGGCCAGCAGCAGGTTGGTGAACACGGGGCCTTTTTCAAATCGGAACTGCCGCTGGCCGGGGGATTCCTCCACCATCAGGCGCGTGCCGATGACATCGGCGGGCATGAGGTCGGGCGTGAACTGCACCCGGTTGAAATCCAGATGCAACAGCGCGCTCAATGTGCGGGCCATCAGGGTTTTGGCCAGACCGGGCACGCCTTCCAGCAGCACGTGGCCATCGGCCAGCAGGGCGGTGATGAGTTCCTGCACCACCTGCTGCTGCCCCACCACCACCTTGGCCATGCCCAGGAGCAGGGGCGTGATGGCCTGTTGATAAAGCGCCAGGGGGTCGGCGTGGGTTTCGGGAGAAGTCAGGGAGGTCATGGAGCCTGACAGTTTAACAGGGCCAGTTTTTTGCCACAGGCGGGACGCCCGTGGCTACTGCACGTACCCCAGAGGAATCAGTTTTGCTTGTTGCCCTGTATTTTGATTCACGACTTTTTACTCCGCCCGCCAAAGGCAGACTTCCGCCGGGCCTCCCGTTCACGGAAGTAAAACATCGAAGCCTGGGCAGTGAGCTGTTCGGCGGGGGCGAAATCGTCGGTGAGGGGCTTGGCCTGTCCGGGCAGGGCTGGCTCGGCGCGGGCAATCTGCCCAGCCAGACTGGCCAGATA
>CAYJOG010000272.1:0-4639 GCA_964371695.1 uncultured bacterium | reverse complement strand
AAACTGACCCCGGAACCCCTTTGCCCAGCAGAGGAAACATGGTCACTCTTGCAACGGGTGAGCGGACGAAGGGGTCAGCCAGATGGGCGACGGACTTTTTTTCCAACCAAGGAGGCAATTATGAAAAAAATGCTTATCGCAGGCGCTGTGGCGTTGACCGGCATCACTGGTCTGGCCAAAGCCGCCGATATGAAATATGTGGACGTGCCCTCCGGTCACTGGGCCTATGACGCGATCAAGATCGCGGATGAAGCAGGCTGCTGGAAGGGTTATCCCGACGGCACCTTTCGTGGCAACCGCAACATCACCCGCTACGAAATGGCCATGCTGATTGCGCGCATTCAGGATTGCGTGAAGGTTCCCGCGCCGGAAACCACTGGAACCCCCGAAGCGCCCGCACTCGAAGAAAAAGACGAGAAAGCCCTGGCGGAGACCAAAAAACTGAAGGCCCTGGTGGACAAACTGCAGGCCGAGTTTAAAGACGAACTCGCCGCGCTGAAAACCCAGGTGAAGAAAAACAAAGCTGAAATCGACGGCCTGTGGAAAGACCAGAAACGCCAGGACAAAGACATCAGCAAGCTGAAAGACATGATCGGCAATGTGAAGCTCAGCGGCACGCTGCGCACCCGCATTGACAGCTACGGCTCTGACCTCAGCGCTCGCAACAGCGGCGCGGTGAGGGCGGCTGACCCCGTTGTGGGCGCGCTGGCTGGCGCTGCTGCTGTGGAAAGCGAGTATGGCTACGAACTCTTCTACGACGTGCTTTTCTCGGCCAAAGCCGGTGAAAACGTGGACGTGCTGGTGGAGTTCAACAACTGGGCGCAGAACCTGTCCTATGGCACCCGTGCCGGGAGCGGTCTGGACCGCACGCCGAACATCGATCAGGCTTATGCCGCGCTGGATCTCACCAGCAAAACACAGTCTCTGGACAGCCTGAAAGTGACCCTGGGCACGCAGTATTACGCCTTTGGGCCGCGCCGCCTTCTGGTGGACAACGGCTGGGCCAGCCACCCCACGCTGCGCGTGGACGTGAGCAAGGACCTGTTGGACTTCACCGCCGTCGCGTCGCTCCTGAACCAGGACGTGTTTGGTGGCGTGGGTGTGTTGAACCCCGTGCGCGCTGGCGCTGGTCAGGATGCCCTGGCCGCCCTTCGCCTGGGGCTGAACCTGAAACCCGCCAAAGTGGGCATCAACTATCTCGCCAGCGGCGCCGGGTCTGAAAAAGCCTGGGGCGTTGACCTGGAAAGCCCGCTTCTGCGCAACACCAACTGGTTCAACGGCGTGAGCGCCGAATTTATCCAGATCACCGACGACCAGGCGGGGGCCGACCCCGGCTGCGCCGGCGCTGGCTGCACCTTCGCCGCTGGTTCCACCAACGACGAAATGGACACCAGCTTCATGGTGGCTCTGGACGTGTACAAATCCAAGAAAACCCTGGTGAACGCCTACTACGCCGACATCGGTCTGACCCCTGGTTATTCCGGCGCCATCGCCAACCCCTTCAACGAGTTCAATGCTCCGTTGGCTCAGGCGGGCGGCAACATGCAGTGGGGCTACCAGCTCAATCCCTTCCTGTTCGACAGCTACCAGCAGGTATCGCCGGACTTCGAAGGTTTCGGAGCCAAAGTGGTGCACAGCTTCAGCAAAGACGTGACCGTTTCAGCAGTCGCCCGCAAAGGTGACCTGAACAGCGCGCCCACGCTGGAATATCCTGCCTACGGCGCTCTGCGCGTGGCCAAAGGCATCAATGACGACACCACGTTCGCCATTGACTATGCCCAGTACGGCGGCGAAGACATCTACATCAACCGCCTGCGCGGCGAACTCGTGGTGAACTTCTAAACCACGGTTTTTGTCATGCGATTTCAAAAGCCCTCCGGAAACGGGGGGCTTTTTTTATGCCCGCGAACGCCCCCGCGTCTACCATGTGCGGGTGCATCAACGGGGGCCATGGCTGTTTTGTTTTCTGGCCTTGTTGATATTGCCGCAGCAGGCCATGGGTGCGCCGCTGAAACTGCGGGGCGGCGTGGTGCAGGCCCACCAGAACGGCTGGCTGTTTGTGGGGGGCGGCGTGTCGCTGGCCACCGAAAATCTGGCCCTCAGCGCCGGGGCCATGCTGGGCAATCTGAGCACTGGCCAACTGGCCCTTTCTGGACCCATCACCGTTTCTGGTTCAGACCTCAAACTGCATGCCCGCTCGGCGGCGATCACGTTGTCGCCCCAGCACATACAGGCCCACGACATCAGCGTGAAAACCTTTCCCTATCACCTTCGGGCGGCGTGGTTCATGTCCTCAGGCAACGAGCGGCGCATTGGTCAGGTGCAGCTTTCGCCGGTGAACGAAGCCCTGGCCCGCCGCGTGCGTCTGGAGTCTCCCTATGCCCAACTGGTGCGTAACAACCGCCTGAAACTCAAACAACCGGCGCTCTACATCGAGAACACCAAGGTGGTGCGTCTGCCGCGTCTGTCGCTGGGGCTGGATCAGATTCAGTCCCTCGCCGAAACCCAGACCACACCGGCTTTTGACCGTTACGGCGAAACCCGCCTTGGGGACATTGGCGACCGGGGCATGAGTCTGCGACGGCTGGAGCACATTCCCATTTATCGCCCCACCAGAACCAATCTGCTGCTGGGGGGGGTGTTCAGCTTTCACAGTGGAGAGGAGTCGCCGGGCGGCCCGCTCTCACACAAAAACGCCGCCCTGGGGGCGGTGGGGCTGGAGGCCCTGGGGACGAAGGTGTTGTGGGGGCGCGATTTTTTTGTGGATGAGCTGAGTCATGCGCATCTGGTGAGTTTGGCCCCTTTTGTCTGGCGCGACTGGCAAGGTAAAAACGGGCGGCTGAACTGGCGGCTGGACACCGCCGCCGGTGCGTTGCAGGACCACGGCGCGGGGGTCTCTCTGCGCGTGGCCCACGGTATGGCCACGGTGACCTGGCCTGTCTGGCAGCGGGGGCGCTGGGGGCTTCGGTCCAAGGGGCAGTCGCTCTACACGCGTTATGGCACGGGCCGTCTGCCGCCGGGCGCGGCGAATTTTTTTGAGGCCCACCGGCTGTTCTTCGTCCTTTCCCGGAAGGAAAAGGGACCTTTTGGTTCGTTTCTGGAAACCGGCCTGCGCTTCACCACCACCACGCGGGGCGCACCGGCCACGTCCTTTGAAGGGGCCGACGAAAGCACCCGCCTGTGGATGAAGGGCGGCCTGCCTTTTTCAAAAAACCGCTGGCGGCTGGTGAGCCACTTTGCGTTTCGAAAAGGCGTGACGGGCCACGATGTCAAATCGGTGGAGTTGCAGAAAAATTACGCTTTGTATCACCTTTATGCCCGTTATAGCCTGCTCACCGATGGATTCACCATGGGTGTGCGCCTGAACCCCAGCGACCTGTTTCAGCCTGCCCCCAGGCCGGAGATTGAAGATCAGGAGTTCTGGCCGTGGTGAAAAAAACCGGTGCGATTCTTTTTTTATTGGCCTTTGTTTTTACACGGGCGCGGGCGGGTGAAACAGAAAACCTCACCGCCCGGCTTCAGCGGGCCATCATGGACGCCTCCATTCAGGAAATGTCCGCACTGCTCATCAATCCACAATCCCGCGAAAAATCTTTCAGTTCACTGTGGTTTTCCAGCTACCGCACGGTGGACGCCTGGACAGCGGGCGCGCCCGCCCGGTTTGAGGACTACAACACACTGGCCCGGCAGGCCCATGCCGCCACCGGGCGCAGGGCGCTTCACCCGGTTATCCAGACCAGCGCGCAAAAAGCCTGGCTCACGCTTTATGACTTCAGCGGCGGCCTCAGGGCGGGCGGATCGCCGGGCAGTCTGCATGCGCTGTGGACCCAACATGAAACCCTGCTGCGGCGATTTCCAGAACGCCTTTTTTTGATTCAGAAAATATCGCCCCCCCACGAAAAAGAGAGCCACTGCGGCAAGGCCGTGGAAAAATATCTGACCCGGCCCGATACGCCGGAGCAGGACAGGGAAACATGGTTTTTTGAGGCGGCCAGGGTGAGCCTGAGCTGCATGGGGCCATGAAAAAACAGATGCGGCGGCAACAGGCAAAAAAGCGCTTTCTGATCGCCATGGTGTGGGGGCTTGGGTTTTTCCTGACCTTTTCGCCCGCGCTCAGCGCCCAGGGAGAAACCACGGTCATTCACGCCCAGTGGGGAAAACTGCTGTTGCAGGCCGAGGCTGACCGCAGCCAGTTGTCCACCATCACGCCCTGGCTGAAACAATTGCCGCCCGGCGAACTGCCGCCCCAGGCTGCTTGGCCCCCCGGCCTGAAATCCCTTCAGGTGTTTCACCCCCACACCAGCCGCCGGGGCGAGCAACTGCGCCGCAGGCTGCGTCAGGCTGAATTGCTGGGCCTGTTGCCGGTGGTGGAGGGCCTGAGCGCCGAGCAGGCGCGGGTGGTGCTGGGGCAGGCAGGGTTGAGCTGGCTCAAGTCCTCTGGCGAACAACCCGCCATTGTGGTGGTTCCCCACGTGTGGCTTGCTGGCCAGTCGGCCGGGGACGAGGTGATTCTGTGGCTGCCCCGGTGAAATGGCTGATGCGTCTTTTCAGGCAACCCGCCAAATTTGGATCGGGTGAAGCCCAACCCCCTCTCCCCTTTACGGGGAGAGGATGCCCCGAAGGGGCAGGTGAGGGGTTT
>CAYJOG010000271.1:0-4641 GCA_964371695.1 uncultured bacterium | reverse complement strand
CACCAGAGGATCTCAGCCGCATTTGGGCGGATTTCAAAACCACCCGCTCCGAAGCCCTGCGGCAAAAACTGGGCACCCACTATGTTTACCTCGTGAAGTCCGTGGTGGAACGGATCATCGGCACACTGCCCCGCCACGTGGAAAAATCAGACCTCATCAACGAGGGCATCGTGGGGCTGATGGAGGCCATTGACCGGTTCGATCCCAAGCGGGGCATCAAGTTTGACACCTACGGTTACACGCGCATCCGGGGCGCGGTGTATGACTATCTGCGGAGCATGGACTGGGTGCCGCGGTCGGTGCGCGGACGCGCCAAAGAGACGGAGCGCACCATCAACGGCCTGGAGCGGCGGCTGGGGCGGCGCGCCAGCGACCAGGAAGTGGCCGACGAAATGTGCATCAACGTGGATGAGTTCAGCCGCCTGCTCAGCGAAGTGGCCAGCGCTGTGCAGGTGAGTCTGGACGAAGGCTACACCACTTCAGACGACGGCCAGCCCCTGACCCTGCTGGACCGGCTGGAGGACAAAAACGCCGATTCTGGCCAAGCAATTCTCGCCGCCGAGGCCATGATCGAGCAACTGGCCCAGGCCATGGATGGTTTGGCCCAGAATGAGCAATATGTGCTGGGCCTGTATTACCAGGAAAACCTCACACTCAAAGAAATCGGGGCCGTGCTGGGGGTGACCGAGAGCCGCGTCAGCCAGTTGCACACCAAGGCCATCCTGCGCCTGCGCAGCAAACTGCGGGAATTTTTGGTGAAATAGCCTCAGAATCTGTTTGAAAAGTCCGTCGTGGACTTTTAAAACCCAACGCCTTCGGGGGCAAGCCCCCTTGGCGTGGCAAAAACCTCCACTTTTTCAAAGTTTCGATTTTCGAGTGCGGTGTCGCTATCGCTTTTGCTCGGCCAGATGCCCCAATGGGCATCTGGAAAGACTCCTCGCAAGCTACCGCACCGATACAGCAGCGATGTCCCCATCGCTGCTACTCATTTCAAGTCCGGTGAACCACTATACTATTTCTGAACAATTCCGTGGCCCTGTTAAGCCTTGTCGTGTTTCTGCCTTTACAGGCCGCTAAGCCATGTCTTAAAATGACCCGCCCTGATTTTCATTAAGGATTCCCCTTGAGTTCAGCCCAAACAGAGTCATTGTCCATCTCCTTTAACGGAGACCGCTCGGAGGTCTATGCCGAGTTCACGCCCAGTGGCGTGCCGGTGTTCTTTACCCCCGAACTGGTGCTGGGCGAACTGGACCGCGCCGGGGCCTATGCCTACAAGCTGGATTACGGCTCCATCGACGCCTTTGTGAATCAGGCCAACCGCGGCAACGCCGTGCGCCTGAAGGTGGGGCGGCGCATAGACGCCACCGTGCAGGTGGATGTCTCCGGCGACGAAATGAACGCCTACATCACCGTGCAGTCGCCCCACGGCGGCGCACCGCTCACCCGCCCCCAGGTGATGAGCGCTCTTAAAGACAAAGGCGTGGTGAAGGGCATCAACGAAGCGGTGATAGACAACCTGCTGGACCAGGGCTGGTATGACGAACGCATGCTGGTGGCCGAGGGACAGGGCGCTGAAAATGGCGAAGACACCGAGGTGGAATATCTGTTTGACACCGTGGAGCCGGGCAACGCCCCCAAAGAGATGGAAGACGGCCGCGTGGACTGGCGCGAACTGGACAAGCTGGTGAACGTCCACGCCGGTGAGCCACTGTTTCGCGTGCGCCCCGCCACGCCGGGTGTGACGGGTTTCACCGTCACCGGCAAGGTGCTGGAAGCGCGGGCCGGCAAGGAACGCCCCGTGCCCATGGGCAAGGGGGTCAAACCCAGCCCGGATGACCCCACGCTCTATGTCGCCGAAATCCCTGGCACACCCCGGCTTTCCAACCGCAAGGTGAGCGTGCTGAATGTCCACGAAGTGCCAGACGACGTGGATTTCAGCACAGGCAACATCGATTTTGTCGGTGACATCACCATCAAGGGAAACGTGAAGGAAGGGTTTGTGGTGAAGGCCGAAGGCAACGTGACGGTGGCGGGTGTGGTGGAAGGCTGCGAGATCATCGCGGGCGGGGACATCGTGCTGCAAAAGGGCATGAACGGTCAGCGCAAGGGCAAGCTCAAAGCCGGGGGCAACATCATGGCCAAGTTTCTGGAGCAGGCCGAGGTGGAGGCTGGCCAGGATGTGCTGGTGAACGACGCCATCCTGCACTGCGATGTCACCGCCGGGCGCGCCGTGAAGGTGCAGGGCCAGAAACGCGCCATGATTGCGGGGGGCACCGTGGTGGCCACCGACGAAATCATCGTCAAGTCCCTGGGCAGCGTGGCCAGCACCAAAACAGTGGTGGAAGTGGGGGGCAACCCCAAAATCCGCCAGGAACTCAAAGAGATTCAGGACCAGATGGAAGAGAACAAGAAAAAGCTGGAGCGCGCCGAGAAAAGCGTGAAGATGCTCAAGGAAGCCCAGAAAAAAGAGGGCCACCTGAGCAAGGACAAACGGGACATGCTGCTGAACTTCACCCGTCAGCAGTTCCAGCTCATGGGCGACATCCGCCGACTGAGCATGCGCCGCGAAGAACTGGAAGAAGTGCTGAGCGCTGCCGTGAAGGGCCGCATCACCGTCACGGACACCACCTTTCCCGGCGTCACCCTCATCATCAAACAGGCCATTCTCAAGGTCACGGTGGAACTGAAGGGCATGGCGTTCATCGAAAAGGACGGCCAGGTCAGTTACATGCCTTACCGGTAACCGTGCATGGGCCAAGTCCGGCATTTGCCTTGCTTTGAGGTGTTATCTCCCGGTGTTAGAGTAGGCCCGCATTGTCTTTGAACCGATGGGCATGGATGGCGGCGGCCTTTTTGGCCACACCCGCCCTGGTGGGGGCCGAGGCCACGCGTGAGCCGCTCCTGCCCGTGCCGCCGCAGACCCCCAGCGCCTATGAAGTGCATCTGGACGCCCGACGGCTGGAAGAGTACGACCCCACCGCCATCACCCGCATACACCCCGCCCGCCTGGAGCGTCTGGTGGCTGAGGAACTCACCGGTCCCCAGGGCCTGAGTGCGCGGGTGCTCTCGCTGCCCCGCAGCCAGCCTTTGCCCACGCCCGCGCTGTCGGGCCAGCGGCTGTTTGTGAGCGGGGGTTATGGCTCCCATGAGTTTTACGCGTTGGACGCGACCAGCCTCAAACCCACCTGGGGCGTGAGTTTTCAGACCCAAGGCCCCGCCACGGCCCTGCCGGTGGGAGACCACCTGCTGGTGGCCAGCATGAGCGGCGTGATGGCGCTGCTGAACCAGCGCGACGGCAGGCGGGTGTGGGAACGCGCCGTGGGGGAACTTACCGCTTTCAAACCCGCCGTGGGTCAGGGCATGGTGGCCACGGCCTATCCGTTCGGGTCAGGGCACCGCTTGGCGGTTTATCGCCTGAGCGACGGCGCGCCGCTTTTTGAGCGCCAGCTCGATGGCCCCCCCGTGAGCGGGCCGGTGATTCATGGTGACTCGGTGCTGGTAAGCACCTTTCGGGGTTCGGTGCATCGTTTTCTACTCAAGGGCGGCCACCGGGTGTGGAGCCAGCAGGCCGGGGCCGTGAGCGCCCCCGTGGCCCAAGGGGGGCGGGTTTATGTCACGGCGCGCACCCAGGCGGGGGGGCGCGTGGCGCTGTTGGCCATGGACTGGGCCACCGGCGGCTTCAAGGCGCTTTGGTCTGCCCCCGCCGGGCCAGAGGTGTTTTCTTCGCGTTACCAATCGGCCACGGCTTTTGGCGGCCAGGGGTTGGGTCAGGATGCGGACGTGGGCCAATACCCCGCTTCGCCCGTGGCCCAGTTGCCCATGGCCTCATCCGCTGCGGGTCTCACCAGCCTCATGGCCCAGTGGTCGTGGCAGGGTCTGACGCCGGTGCTGGGCCAGGGTGTGGCGTGGCTGAGTTTTCATCAGTCCCTCGCCGCCATTAATCTGGCCACGGGCAAGGAACTGTGGCGCTACACCAGCACGGGCCGGGCCGGTCAGGGGGGCCTGCTGCTGGGGCAACCCGCCCTGGGGGCCGGTGTGGTTTATGTCGCCGCCAGCAACGGCGAGCTTGCCGCGCTCGATGCTGTCACCGGCCAGACCCGCTGGAACTGGCAAACGGGCCTTGTGTTGCGCTCGTCGCCGCTGGTGGCCCAGGGGCGGCTCTATGCCGCCACCGAAACCGGCCAGATGTTGATGTTGACTCTTTCATCCCCTCAGGGGCGCACAGCCATTATTCCTTATGGAGGTAATTAACCATGCGTCTGGTGACCCGCGCTGACCTGGACGGACTGGCCTGCGCCATTCTGATCAAACACGTTGAAGAAATCGCCGAGGTGGATTTTGCCCACCCCAAGGATGTGCAGGACGGCAAAGTGCCCCTGGGGCCGAATGACATCCTCACCAACCTGCCCCACGACCCCCGTGCGGGCCTGTGGTTTGACCACCACGCCAGCCAGGAGCACAACGCCGCCCCCGCCAATTACAGGGGCGCGTTTGGCCTGGCCCCCAGCGCGGCGCGGGTGGTGGCCGACCATTACAAACACCCCGACTTTGCGCGCTACACCGAACTTCTCGAAGAAACCGACCGCCTCGACAGCGCCAACCTAACCATCGCCGACGTGCTGGAGCCAGAAGGCTGGATTC
>CAYJOG010000270.1:911-4641 GCA_964371695.1 uncultured bacterium | reverse complement strand
GGTCGTTGCGGTCCATGGCGGTGATGACGATGCCCTGCTTCACACCCACCACCAAAGCGGCATCGGGCGTGAGGAACAGGCTTTCGCGGCTGCCCTTGGCGCGCACTTTGTTGAGCGCGGCCTGCAGGCGGGCCATTTGATCAGGGCTGAACTGGATGTTGCGCTGGGCGAGTCTTTTGGCGGCGTGGGTGCTGAAGGTGAGTGGAGCGGCTTCCAGCGTGGCTGCCTTGAGGAACTCACTGAAGCTGGGTCCGGCGGCCGCACCTGCCGTGTTTTTGGCCACAGGCCGGGCGACCGGGGCTGTTCGCCCGGGCGCAAGACCAGCCAGATTGGAATGCGCATTCGCCATCTTAAAAAGTTATCGGCAAGAACCGGGCCAAGTTAAGTCTTCTGCTTACACACGGTTTTTGGCCTTAAAAACGCCCCTTTCCCATACAACATCCAGCAGAAGCGTCAATTGGTTTACAGAATTTGCGGCGTTTTGCGTTTTCGCTCCTGTGTGTGAAAGATGGTACAAATGAAGCGCCCCAACACGGAGGTAAGAAATGGATGTTGCTTTTGTTATAGCCTATAACTATAGTTAACTTCATGGATAAAAATGACGTCATGTCTCACCGCAGGGAAACGGAACGCAAGGCTCGATTGGCCTGGATTCTGGATAACGCGATTTCCTTACTCCAGGAGGAGGGGCTGCAAGGGTTCAGCACCCCCAAGCTGGCGGGGATGCTCGGTTACACCTCCAGTGCGCTTTACAGGTATTTCCCGTCGAGGGATGCCCTGCTGGGAGCCTTGCAGGTGGGCATCATCGGCGCCTTTTTCGACATGATGGAAATGGGCGTGAAGAGCATGGCGGCAAAACCGGCGCTGGTCAGCCTGCCCCCCAAGACCAGTTCATTGGCGCACCTTTTGATTTTGGGAAGGCTGTATCAGGAGATCACCAAAAAGCACCCGGCACAATTTCGCCTGATCTCTCAAATGCTCACCCAGAATCAAACGTGGCTGACACCGGAGGATGCCCGTCGCATCAGTGAGATGGTGGCGCCCTCCCTCATGGGGGTGCTCATTTATTTTGAGCAGGCGCAACGGATAGGCGCGCTCAAGTCCGGACCAGCGAAGGACAGAGCCGTTGGGGCGTGGGCCAGTTGGCAAGGCGTGTTGTCCGCCGCGTCCATTCAGCGTTTCAATGCCGAAGTTTATGACCCTGAACTGGTGGAGGAATCCGTCCTGAAGGGACTGCTCCTCGGCTGGGGTGCGCCGGAGGACTTGCTGGAAGAGGCTTGGGGCGTGGTGGAAACCATGCGGAACGAAGGGCCTTTTCTAAAGGATGAGGACTTGGCCCAGATGGCTTGGTGGCAGCGCGTCACCCAAATGACAAAGAACAAAAATTGAAAGTGCGCCCGTCTTTTATTTCCACTGGGCGCGGAGAGAACCAACGCACATCCACATTTTTACACACAGACACCACAAATTGTGAAAGGGCCCATCCATGAAAAAAACAGCAACATCTGAAACCAATGTTCAAATTGCAGGAACTGCCCGTGGAGCAGTTAGCCTCAAAAAAAATATCTCAGTTGGAATGATTGGCTGTGGACGCATCAGCGATATGCACGCAACGGTTTACCGTCGGCATCCCCATGCCAAACTCACATGGGTTGCTGATGTGAATGAAAACGTTGCTCGGAAGCGGGCGGAGGAATGGGGCGCAAAACGGTGGACCACTGACTTCCACGATATTCTGAACGACTCTGACGTAGACGCAGTGGAAATCCTGACCCCCCACCACACGCACAAAGATCTGGCTGTGGCTGCGGCCAAAGCAGGGAAGCATGTGAGCCTTCAAAAACCCATGGCGCTCAATTTGAAAGAGTGCCAAGAAATCGTTTCTGCCACCCAGGAAGCAGGAGTAACCCTCAGCATTTTGGAAAACTACATTTATTACCCGCCTTTCCAAAAATTAAAGGCGCTGATGGAAGACGGCGCCATCGGGGAGCCTTTGTCCGTGCGGGCGCATCTGGGTGGTTGCGCCGGGGGATGGCATACGCCAGTGGGCATGTGGTTTTGGCGATTGCAACCCAAAAAGGGGGGCGGTGGTGTTGCACTTTTTGATCATGGTTATCACAACTTCAGCATGCTCTACTCGCTGTTTGGCCCGGTTCACTCCATTCGCGCAAGGGTCCGCAAAGCTTTTGGGGTGTGGGATCTTCCCTTTGCCGTTTTTTTTAATTTCAAAAACGACCGCGTGGGTGTTTTTGATGCGGCGCCCACCATGGGCATGACCATGAAAAGCGACCAGTTCGCGGCCGACGAAATGTTGGAAGTAACAGGCACCGAGGGCCAACTGCTGATGACCCGTTGCACAACGCCACGCGGGGGGATCCCGACATTGCGACTTTACCGCAAGGGCGTTTCCCAGGTGTTTCATCACTTGCCAGACACATTTCAGGACAGCTTCCTTGTGGCTTCGAATACTTTCCTGGAGAACCTCCGCACCGGAAACTCACCCTTGCTCACCGGCGAGAGCGGCCTCTATGTCCAGGCCCTGTCCGAGGCTGCAAAGAGAAGCAGTGATGAGGATGGAAAAGAAATTATCGTTGATGATTTCATCATGGAGGAAACTCGATGAAAACCTCTTACCAATATCAGTCAATCAACTTTCTGGTCAAGGTGCTTAAAACCTTTCAAGAAGGAATGTTGGACAACCCTGTTGCGATTCAAGCCATAAAAAAAATACTCGACAACATTCCAGGCGGACAATCTCTTTTAACTGAAATTGTTGACGCTTTGGCCAAAAGTGACGACAACCGCAGTCTCTTCAAAAGATTTTTAAATGATTCCAGTGAGGAAGAATTGACCATATTTATCTATGGTCAAATGAACCTGGACGAGGGGTACTTACCATGAAAAAATTAGCAATTCTTGGTGGAGGCGGCTATGCCCGGAGCCTGGCTGAGGATGCTTGGCAACCTGTTCAGGCAGATGTCCAGATTTTTGGTCCACAGGACGACATTCAAAAAAACCTTCCCCTATTGGCGATCTATCCCAACGCGGCGGAACTGAAGCAGGTTATGACATGGAAAGGCCCCGTGCGGGTTTTTCCCCGGCTTCCCGATTTGCCGACTCACATCAAAACGGTGAACCCCTGGGCCTATTTTGAGCCTGTTCAAAAAGCCAAAAAGATTGTCCGTGAGAATGCCCTGGGCAAGATCGTTCAATGGCACGGCCGCGCCTGCTGGCTGGGAGATGAAACGCCCCCGAAAAATTGGTGGGAGGAAGCCCTGCTTCCAATGGGAGAAATTCTGGGGGCTTCCCTCACCTGCACCATGGGATTTGGCGGGCCAGGCAGGAGGGCGGGCGTATGGCAAGTGGATGGAAAAGGCGATCTCCCCCTGGGAAGCCTTGAAACCATTGTCATGGAATCAGGAAATGTTCCAAAAGGCTCTTTTCCATTTTCACTTTCTTTCGATATGTCGGGAGGGTTTGGCATCATGAAGGTGAAAGGTATTGGTGAATATCTTGAGCAGGATGTGCCAATCAGCATGTACAGGCAGGCACACGAGCACCAATACCCAAATCTGGAAGGCCGAATTGGCGTCGCCCTCTTAAAGGCCGCATCGGCTGGATTTTTCTAGAGCGTTTTCGAAATGGGTGAGTCATGCATCGTCTGAAAGCCCCGCCTTGGCTGGCGTCATTACCCCGGTGGGGGGGATGTCGGGGGGGGGGGCCAGGGTTT
>CAYJOG010000270.1:0-901 GCA_964371695.1 uncultured bacterium | reverse complement strand
AAAAATATTTTTTTTAAATATAAAAAAAAAAAAACACGTCCCCCCCGGTGTGGGGGTCACCCCAGGGCGGGTTGGTCAAGGTTTGGACATGAAGCCTCAGCGAATGCTCTACCATTTCCGAAAACGCTCTAAAAAGCTTTACGCCAATTGAAGACGCATAGTTTCACACCCAAACCCGACTTCAGGCCGCCTCAGGCGGCTCTGGCACCACGGCCATGGTGGCCAGGGTTTTGGTGATGAGGGTTTCCTGGCCCTGATGAATGGCGAATACCTCGGCCTCGACCACACACAACATGCGGCCGGGTTTGAGCACCGTGGCCCGGCACCGCAGCGATTCCCCCACCCCCGGCCTGAGCAGGTGGTGTTTGAATTCCACGGTGAGCACCGCCTGACCGGCCGGCACCACGGTTGAGGCGGCGGCCCCGGCGGTGTGATCAGCCATGGTGGCGCTCACCCCCGCGTGAAGCAGGCCATGGTGCTGCCAGTGGCGGGGAGTTATCTCAAGCGTGGTTTCGCACCAGCCCGGCCCCACACCGCTCAGGGTTATCCCCAGGTCGTTGATAAAGTTGGCCTGCTGCATCACATGCTGGATTTTTTCCATCCATTCGGGGTGCAGGTGTTTCATGTACCAATATTATGCGCATCCGCCGCTGGAAATTCCCTGCCGGGTCATGCCTTCAGCAAGTAGGTCTCCAGTTGGTCCATCGTGCCGCCAAAGCCCTGGCGCATGCTGTCAAAGCCGCCTTCAAAGGTCTGGCGCTCGGCCTCGGTGGCGTTGATGGCCGCTCCCCGCAGGGTGAGGGTGGTCTTGCCGTTATTTTCTTCAAAGGTCAGGGTGTTCAGCATTTCCAGGGGCCAGGTTTCACTCATGGGATGCCGCGTGACACCCCCCTGCGGGTCG
>CAYJOG010000269.1:0-4665 GCA_964371695.1 uncultured bacterium | reverse complement strand
CGGAATCCCCAGCCCCCCCCGTCCCACCAATAAGGTGCCCAGCACCCCCACAAACAGGCCCCCCAGCGCGCCCTCCCAGGTTTTGTTGGGGCTGACGCGGGGAATCATCTTGTTTTTTCCAAAGGCCTTGCCCGACAGATAGGCCCCGCTGTCCACACCAAACGCCCCCCAAAGCCCCAGGAACAGCACCAGGCTGTTCTTGAAGGGGTCCTCTGGAAAAGCCGCGATGCCCAGGCCCCACAACAACACGGTGTAACTCAGCAGCCCGCCAACATAAATGCTGCCAAAAAGCGTCACCGCCAGGTCGGCAAACGAAGGCGGCGGCCGGCCCGTGGCGGCGGCGTAAAGCTGAATGAGCAGAATCAGAATCACCGCGCCGGTACACACTTGGCCAAACACGGCGGCGTTCAGGTCCACCCGGTTGATCATCACGGTCCACAGCGCCACCGCCACAAAGGCCACTGCCACGGCATAACCATAAAGCGGAATGGGGTTGAAGTTTTTGCTGCGGACGGTTTCGTAATATTCCTTCAGCCCCACCAGAATGATGGCGGTGAGCGCGAGAGAGGCATAAACCGGGCCAATGGCCAGCAAAAGCACACCAAAGCCCGCCAGAGCCAGACCGGTGATGACTTTCTTTCCGTGGAAACTCACAGTTTTTCATCCAGCCTTTGTTTCAGTTTTTCCAGTTGCGGCCGCACCAGCAACAGGGCGGTGGGCTGGCCGGGGTCCACCATCACGCCCAGGGCGCTGCTGCCAAGCAGGTGCTGCACCAGATGCCCCATGGGCATGGGCAACACGTGGGCTGATTCGGCCTCGATGTCCAGGGTCGTGCGGTCTTCGGGGGGCAACTGCCGGTTGGCGTTGAAGAGGCCCTGACGGTAAACCTCGGCATATTCCTCGCGGCTGAAAACCGGCACCAGTTCCCGCCCCGCGCCGGTGTGCACGTGCAGCATGGGTTTGCCCTCGTGGGGCACAATCCACACCAGCAGGGCCGACAGGGCGGCCAAATCCTCCAGGGCGGCCTCGGCGGCCAGAAAACCGAACAGGTCGGGGCCAATCACCGCTTCTTCGTCTTCGCGCCCCAGATTGAACACCAGCCCCGCCGCGCCCGCCGCCTGAAGGATGGGAAAGAGGTGATCCCGCGGGATTTCCATGGCATGCACCTGAATGCCTTCTTCAAACAGACCCAAGCGCTCACCAGCCTCCACCGCCGCGCCGGGTTCGCTCAGCAGCACCCCCATCACCACGTTGTCCACCTTGACCAAAGCGGGCATCACGCTGCCGTCTTCTCCCTGGCTTTGTCCCAGCAGATAAAACCCTTCAATACCCAGAAGGGTTTCCAGCAGGGTCTCCAGCGGGGCCTCGCCCGACTGGAAGCCATGGATGGCGGCTGCCAAAGACATGGGCGAATAATAACCCGGTTTATTAACGATTGTTTCCCCCGTTTGCATTGAAATAAAAATTGGGTCATGATGCGCGCACCGTGATTTATTCAAAATCCAGTGAATACGCCTTCCGCGCCCTCACCTATCTGGCCATTCACTCTGACCGCACCAGCATGGTCAAGGACATCGCCCAGGCAGAGAGCCTTCCCGCCCACTTTCTGGCCAAGATTCTCCAGAACCTTTGTCGGGCTGGTCTGGTGCGCAGTTTTCGCGGCCCCACCGGCGGTTTTCAACTGGACCGCCCCGCCAACCAGATCACCCTTTACGACGTGGTGCATGCCATCGAGCACCTGAGCCTGGAAGAACGCTGCGCCGTGGGTCTGGAGCAATGCCGCGACGACGTGCCCTGCCCCATGCACGACATGTTCAAAGGTCTGCGCCAGCGGATTTTGCGTTACCTCAAGGACAACACCATCGCCGATCTGGCAGAAGCCCTGAAGCTCAAAAAAGAGTCCCTGGCCAGTTCCGAGTCTCTCAGCGAAACCCAACCCCAGGCCTGATTTTCGGGCGGACTGAGCCGCGCTCCTTATAATCCGCGCCATGTCTGAGGGAGAAGAAAAACCTGCGGGTGCAGACGCCGAGCGCCTGAGCATCGCACCACATGCTGACTCAGGCGAAGAAGAAACAGAGATTCCCCAGGAAGACCTGCCGGAGTTCCACCCCCTCAAAATCCGCGTGGCCGCCGGTTTCATGCTGCGGGTACCCGCCCTGCTGATAGACGCCATCGTGCTCACTTTTCTGGCGGGTCTGGTGCAGGGGATTTTTCTGATTCCCCTGGAGGCCATGGGGCCAAGGGCCTGGCTGGCGGGCTTTTGGCTTTCTTTCTTCTTCTTTTTCCTTATGTCGTCTCCCCTTACCCGTGGCCGCAGCCCCGGCAAACGCCTGCTGCAGTTGTATCTGATTGACGAAAAAGGGACGCCCCCCGGCTGGGGCCATGCCGCCCTGCGGGGCCTGTTGCTGGCCACGGTGCTGAACGTGCCCTCGCTGGTGCAGTTTGCCGGGCACGTTTTTTCTCCGGCCCAGGGGCTGCTGCTTTTCATGGTGCTGTTCACTTTGGCGGCGTGGTTGTTGAACGGCTCCATGATGGACCCCCTGAAACAGGCGTGGCACGACCGGGTGTGCGGGCTTTATGTGATTCAGCGCGAGGGCCTGGAGCGCTTTACCAGCGGTGGCTGGCACAACGAAATCTGGCCCCGCAAGGGCCGCCTGCGCAAAAAAATGAACCTGCTGGCGTTGGGCGTGGCGGTTTTCTACACCCTGCTTTTCAGCGGATTTTTTCTGCCTTTTCTGCCCAGAGACAAAAACGGGTTTCTGCTGCTGGGTCCCCTCACCCTCACGCCCCAGGGCACGGCGGTGACCCGTTACCTTTATTGGCAGGACAACCCCAAGGGCGGTGTGCTGGCCGAAGACCTGCGCCGCCAGCCGGGCGTGCTGGAAACCGAGGTGTTTTTCACCGGCATCCGCCAGGGGTTCAGCAGCCCCACCCGCCGGGGCTGGCTGGTGAAGGTCCGGCTTCAGCAAAAAGCCTTTGACGACAAAACCTTCCGCAAAAAGTTTTTCGCTCAGGTGCAGGCCGCCGCCGGGCAGCTTTATCCCGAAAACGCCGCCGTGGACGTGATTGGCCTGTCGCTGATGCGGGGGCCGAACCTGGGAATCGCCCACAACCTGACCAAGGAATGTATTTTTGAGAAACCTGTCTGGTCGCGCCGGGCCATTCGTTTTCCCAAAACAGTTTTCACACAGGATTTCTGCCTTGGCCCCCCCACGCGGGTGCGGCCTTCGTTTGATGTGCGGTAAAAACACATTTGGGCTTTTACTGGTTGGTGTTTAGCCGTCGGTGAAAGATAATGGCCGCCTCCCCATGTTGAGCGACGCCTTTCTGGACCGTGTGCAGGGTCTTTTTTATGAAGAGCTGCAAGCCTCTCTGCCCGCTGTCGCCGAGGTTGCCGCCGCCCTGGATGCCAACGACAGGGAAGCACTGGAGAACCAAGCCCGGCGTTATCACGGCATTGCGGGCGCGGCCGGGCTGGTGGGGTTTCACCCGCTCACCGGGCTTTTTCACATGCTGGAGGAACTGCTGAGTCAGGCCACACAGGGCACACTGCCGCCAGCCTGCGTGTCGGCCTTGAAAGAAGGCTTGATCGAGCGGTCGCACCAGAGCGCGCTCACGGCAGTGAAGGGCCACAGCGAAGGCCACCCGTTGCGGGCCGACCACGCCCTGCTCAAGGAACTGGAAGGTCTGCTCAAACCCGGCCAGGGCGCCGCCAGCGCCGAAGAAAAGGCCAATCCCGTGCGGGTGCTGGTGGTAGACGACGACCGGGTGAGCCTGTTTGTGATTGAAGAAGTGCTGAAAACTGGCGGTTATGAAGTGCTCAGCACCATGGACCCGGAAAAAACGGTGCAACTGATGAAAGACACCCAGCCCGACCTGATCATTCTGGACGTGGTGCTGGGGCAGACCAACGGTTTTGAGGTGGCCCGGCGCATTCGCCGCGACAGCGCAGGGGAACTCACGCCCATCATCCTGGTGTCGGTAAAAGCCGAACTGGGCGACCGTATTCAGGGCTTTCAGGCCGGGGCCACCGATTATCTGGCCAAACCCTTTGCCCCGGCGGAACTCCTGGCCCGCGTGTCGGCCATTCTGGAACGCACACGACTGTTCAAAAACCTGGCCCTGCGCGACGGCCTCACCGGGGCATTCAATCACCGCTATCTGCAAGAGCGCCTCACCGAAGAAATCAACCGCTACAAACGCACCCGCAAACCTTTCTGCGTCGCCATGCTGGACCTGGACCATTTCAAGGCGGTGAACGACCGCTACGGCCATCAATCCGGCGACCGCGTACTGCAAGGTTTCGTGGCCCTGCTCAAACAGCAACTGCGGGACATGGACGTGGTGGCGCGCTACGGCGGCGAAGAGTTTGTGATCATCATGCTGGAATCCACGCCCGAAGACGCCCTGCGGGCGCTGGAGCGCGTGCGGGAAACCGTGGCGGGACGCGAACTGGTGCCGGGCATCCGGGTCACCTTCAGTGGCGGCGTGTCCATGGCCCCCCGCGACGGGGTGGACAAAGACGCCCTGGTGGCCCTGGCCGACAAAAGGCTCTACGAGGCCAAATCCGCAGGTCGCAACCGCATTGTGCCTGCGGCGGATTAACGAATTTTTAAAAGTCTGCGGAAAAAAGATTTTCATAGGTGGAAATGGGGGGCTTTGCCC
>CAYJOG010000268.1:0-4665 GCA_964371695.1 uncultured bacterium | reverse complement strand
CAGTTACACCCACCGGTTTCAGGATTTGATATTGGCCAAACGCCTGGGCACGCTGGAGGTGCGGGTGCTGGACCCGCACTGGAGTCTGGCGCACTACGGCGCGCTGGTGCGGCTGCTGAGGGACATCGCCGCGCTGGAGGAAGACCCGCCGCTGGACCTGGGGAACTATTCCCGGCTGCGACAGCAGGCCCTGTCGCCAGATGGCGGCGAAGCGCTGAGCCGGCTTGAAGAAGAACTCGCGCAGCAAGTGGACCTGCCCTGGCGGCTGGGCGGCCCGCTGGCTTTTCAGCAGACGCTGGACTGGTTCAACCAGCGGGGCGTGCTGGAAACCTATCAACTGCTGGACGGCGGCTTCCGGTCGGGTGTTCCCCAGGTGCTGGACACCACGGTGTCGGGCCACCGATACGCCAGGGCGCTGGGGGCGTGGGTGGGTTATTATCTGCCGCGCCTGCCCTACATCGCCTATAAGGCGTGGCGGGAAAATTAGGACCCAACACCATGTTCATCACCTTCTCCCTGTTGTTTCTCGCCCTGCTTGCCGCCGCCGGTTTGTGGTATTGGCAAAAGGTTTTTTTCTACCGCGACCCGGTGCGTCACGCGCCGGGCGACAGCCGCAAGGTGGTGGCGGCCTGTGACGGCAAGGTGATGTATTGCTACCGGGTGCAGGATGGCCAGGTGGTGGCCAACAAACTGGGCAAACCCATTCCCGTCACCGAAATTTTCAAGATGGACCTGCCCCAGCCCGTTACCGGCACACTCATCGGTGTGTACATGAGTCCCAAGGACGTGCATTTCAACTACGCCCCCGTGGCCGCCACCATCCAGGCCATTCACGTGACCCGCGCCCGGCTGAACCTGCCCATGGTGGACCTGTGGGAATACCTCAACTTTGTGTGGCTCAACAACTGGGTGAACCTGTTCGGCAACCGTTATCACTTTGAAAACGAGCGGGTGACACTATTGCTGAAAGGCTCTCCCCTGAGCGTGGTGATGGTGGAAATCGCCGATATTTTCGTGAACAAGGTGAGCCTGTTTGTGAAAGAGGGCGACTTTTTGCCCCAGGGGACCAAGGTGAGTTTCATCGAGCGCGGCTCGCAGGTGGACCTCTTGATTTTGGGAGACAACCACCGGGTGCTGGTGCAGCCGGGCATTCACGTGACAGGCGGCGAAACGGTGCTGGCCGAGGCCACCTGAAAGGAAAACCTTGACCCAGCACCCGCCGGAAAAACACACGCATTCGCCCGCCAGTGAACCGGCTGGGTTTACGGTGTCGTGGCGGCTGGTGGCGCTTCAGTTTCTGGTGCTGATGGGCTGCACGGCTTTGGGCTTTGTGGCGCTGGGCAAAATGGGGGCCGAGGTGTCGTGGGAGTCCATGACCCGCCACCTCACGCCCCTGGCGGTGGCCGCGCCCGCCGGACTCTATGCCTTTGCCTGGGTGGTGGAGGGCGTGCGCAACTGGTTTCTGTTTCGCGCCCTGGGCAGCCGCGTGGCCAGTTCGCAGGTGGTGCTGGGGTTCATCGGGGGCCTGTTCATGGCCCACATCACGCCCTTCACCGCCGGGGGCGCGCCGTTGCAGATGGCCTACTTCGCCCTGCTGGGGGTCTCCACCGGCGAGAGCGGCGCGGTGTTCGCCATTGGCGGCGTGTTCGCCCAGCTCACGCTGGCGCTGGGGGTGGTGGTGTTTTTGTGGCTGAGCGGCGAAACGGGCCTCATTCTGGCGCCCGCGCTTTATCTGCTGGCCATGGTGGGCATATTGGTGCTGGTGTTCTGGAAGGGCGGCAAGCTGGAAAAAAACCGCGTGCTCACCGGCTCGAAAAACAAACTGGCGGCTCACATGGTGGAATCACTGCGCGACATTCCCCCGGCCATGGGCAGCCTGCTGCGCATTCCCGTGCCCGTCACGCTGCTGGTGCTGCTCATGACCTGGATGTATCACCTTATTTATATGGCCAGCGCGCCCCTGCTGTTTACCCTGATGCACGGAGGCGACCCCCACTGGATGGAGTTCACCGCCCGCGCCGGTGTGGTGCTGCTGCTGGTGAGCCTCAGCCCCACCCCCGGTGGCGCGGGGGCGGCAGAGGCCCTGAGCGCCAAGTTTCTCGGACCCATGCTGGACGGAAAAATGAGTGTGGGGGATTTCACCCTGCTCTGGCGCACGGTGACGTTTCACTGGGCCACACTGGCGGGTTTTGTGGCTTTTCTGGTGATGCTGCATTACGCCCGCAAACACCTGGGGGCCGCCGGGCCGTTGAAGGCAAAGTCAGGCTGAGCCGTTCGCAGCGGAGCGGGGCCGGTGAGTTGCCGGGTTTTTCTGTTTCCTGAAACCTCCCGTTTCATTTGTTATCCTGCGCAGCCCGGAAGGGCCGGGAGAAACAATGACCATTCGCAACATCGCCATCATCGCTCACGTGGACCACGGCAAAACCACGCTCGTGGACGCCCTGCTCAAACGCGGCGGCGCTTTTGCCGCGCACCAGCAGGTGCAGGAGCGCGTGATGGACTCTGACGCGCAGGAGCGTGAGCGGGGAATCACCATCTACGCCAAAAACGCAGCGGTGTATTTCGGTGAAGACAAGATCAACATTGTGGACACCCCCGGCCACGCCGACTTTGGCAGTGAGGTGGAGCGTGTGTTGCGCACCGTGGACGCCTGCCTGCTGCTGGTGGACGCCGCCGAAGGCCCCATGCCCCAGACCCGTTTTGTGCTGGGCAAGGCGCTGTCGCTGGGTCTGAAGGTGCTGGTGGTCATCAACAAGATTGACAAACCCCAGGCCCGGCCTGACGAAGTGCTGAACCTGACCTTTGATCTGTTTGCGAACCTGGGCGCGAGCAACGAACAGCTCGATTTTCCCTATCTCTACACCATCGCCAAACAGGGCATTGCCCTGCGCAAACTGGACGACCCCCATGTGAACATTGACCCGATTTTCGAGTTCATCCTCGAACATGTGCCCGCTTCTCCGCAACTGGTGGACAAACCCCTGCGCATGCAGCCCGCCACCCTGAGTTACGACAACTATGTGGGCCGCCTGGCGGTGGGGCGGGTGGTGGAAGGCCGCGCCCAGACCAACCAGTCCGTCACGGTGATTGGCCTGGACGGCGTGCGTCGGCAGGCCCGGCTGGGGCGGGTGTATACCTTTCGCGGGCTTCAACGGGTAGAGGCCAGCGAAATCGCCGCAGGCGACATCGTGGCCATCAGCGGCATTGACGACATCGACGTGGGCGAGACCATCGCCAAAGAGGCCGACGCCGAACCCTTGCCCGCCATCGCGGTGGATCCGCCCACACTGGCCATGACGTTTCTGGTGAACAACTCACCTTTTGCAGGGCGCGAGGGCAAATATGTCACCAGCCGCCACCTCAAGGCCCGGCTGGAGAAAGAAGCCCAGAGCAACGTGGGCCTGCGCATTGAGGTGCCCCAGGAGGGCGGCGAGGCGTTCCGCGTGAGTGGCCGAGGCGAAATGCACCTGTCGGTGCTCATTGAAAACATGCGCCGCGAGAGCTTTGAGCTTCAGGTGACACAACCCGAAGTCATCGTAAAAGACGTGGACGGCAAACTTCACGAGCCCATCGAGCAGGCGGTGCTCACCATGCCCGAAGACCTGAGTGGCAAGGTGATCGAAATGCTGGGCATCCGCAAGGGCATCATCACCGCCATGAAAACCGAAAACGGCCGCACGATCGTCGAGGCGGAGATCCCCACCCGCGGCCTTTTGGGTTTCCGCAATCCGTTTCTCATCCTCACCAAGGGCGAGGGTGTGTTTTATTCCACCTTTTCGCACTACGGCCCCCACCGGGGCGAGATCCGCCGGCGTCAGGCGGGCAGCATGATCAGCGGGGCCACGGGCGCAGCAGTGGGTTATGCCCTGTTCAATCTGCAAGAGCGCGGCCCGCTGTTCATCGCGCCGGGTGCAGAGGTCTACGAGGGCATGATCGTGGGGGAATACAACCAGGGCAACGACCTGGTGGTGAACCCGCTGAAAGAGAAGAAGCTCACCAACATCCGGGCCTCCGGCTCTGATGACGCCATCAAGCTCACGCCGCCGGTGGACATGACGCTGGAGCAGGCCATTCAATATGTGCAGGAAGACGAATATGTCGAGGTAACACCCAAAACCATCCGCCTGCGCAAACGCCTGTTGAGCGAGCACGACCGCAAACGACAGGGCAAGAAATAGGTTTGGGGACCACCCTTTCTTGCGGGTGAGAACGGAAGCTGAAGGCTGGAGATTGGAAGTTGGACGGCCCAGACGGGGCTTTTCTCTTTTTCAGACCGCCAACGCCCAGCTTCCGGCTTCCTCGATCACTGCCCTTCCTGCTGTTTCAGGCGCTCCAGGGCCAGTGTGGCAAAGGCCTTGTGGCGGGGGTCGTCCAGCAGCAGGTGATAAAAGGCGCGGGCCTGTTCGGGGTTGTTGCCCTGTTCAAAATGCCGGGCCAGCAAAAAACGCACGTCGGCCCGCACGTGGGGGTCTTTGGTGTGTTTGATCAAGCTCACCAGTGTGTCCACGCCCGCTTTTTCGTTGCCCTCGCGCAACTGGGCCACACCCATGGAGGTGCGGGCGCGGTCTCTCAGGTCGCTGGGGGCCTTGGCCAGCAGATAGGCGTATTGCTCCCGCGCCTGGGCGTTTTTGCTCGACGATTGGGAACGAAAGGCCATATTCTTTA
>CAYJOG010000267.1:0-4666 GCA_964371695.1 uncultured bacterium | reverse complement strand
CACCAGACCCGCCGCAAGGTGCGCCAGGGCACGGTGGTGAGCGCCAAGATGGACAAAACCCGCGTGGTGCTCATCGAAAATCGCAAACTGCACCCCCTCTACAAAAAGACCATCAGCCGCCACAAACGGGTTTACGTGCATGATGAACAGACCCAGACCCAGGCCGGAGACGTGGTGCGCATTGTGGAGTCCAAACCGCTGAGCAAGCTCAAACGCTGGACAATGCTGAGCATTGTGGAACGGGCGAAGGAGAACCAGGGATGATTCAGCAGCAAACCCGTTTGACCGTGGCGGACAACACCGGGGCGCGGGAACTCATGTGCATCAAGGTGCTGGGCGGCACGGGGCGGCGCTATGCCGGCCTGGGCGACATTGTGGTGTGCAGCGTGAAGCGCACCATTCCCAACAGCCCCGTGAAAAAAGGCACCGTGGTGAAGGCCGTGGTGGTGCGGGTGGCCAAAACCCACCGCCGCGCCGACGGCAGCTTCATCCGTTTTGACGACAACGCCGCCGTGCTCATTGACGACAACCAGAACCCCAAGGGCACCCGCGTGTTCGGCCCCGTGGCCCGTGAGCTGCGCCGCAAAAACTTCATGAAAATCGTTTCGCTTGCGCCGGAGGTGGTCTGATGAGCATGGCGAAAATCAGGAAAAGCGACAACGTGCTGGTCATCACCGGCAAGGACAAAGGCAAAAAGGGCAAGGTGCTGGAAGTTATCCCCGGCAAGGGCAAAGCCATTGTTGAGGGCGTGAATATCGCCAAGAAAGCCCAGAAGGCCGACCCCCAGCGCAGCCAGACCGGCGGACTGGTGGAGAAACCCATGCCCATCCAGTTGAGCAACCTCATGCTGGTGGACCCCAAAACAGGCAAGCCGGGCCGGGTGGGTTTCAAGGTAGACGCCGACACGGGAGAAAAAGTGCGCGTGGTCAAACCCAGCAAGCGGAAGGTGAAGTCATGAAAAGCAGACTCAAGGAGCGGTATGACGCCGAAATCGCCCCCAAGCTGAAAGAGCAGCGGGGTTACCGCAACATCATGGAAGTGCCCAAGGTGACCAAAATCACGCTGAACATGGGCGTGGGCGGCGGCGCGGCAGATCAGAAACTGATTGACGCGGCGGTGCTGGACATGACCGCCATCGCGGGCCAGAAACCCGTGGTGACGCGGGCCAAAAAAGCCATCAGCACCTACAAAACCCGCGAGGGCAACCCCATCGGGGTGAAGGTGACGCTGCGGGGCGACCGCATGTATCACTTCCTCGACAAGCTGGTGAGCGTGGCGCTGCCCCGCATCCGCGATTTCAACGGCATCAGCTTCAGGGCCTTTGACGGCCGGGGCAATTACACCCTGGGTGTGCGCGAACAGGTGATCTTCCCCGAAATCAGTTATGACAAGATTGACCGACTGCGGGGCATGGACATCTGCATCACCACCTCCGCCCGCACCGACGACGAAGCCTATGACCTGCTCAAGGAAATCGGCATGCCGTTCCGCAAGCGCGAAACACAACCCCAGGCCCAGGGCGCATAAGGGCAAAAGCAAAGGAATCCGTTATGGCAAAAAAATGCAAAATGGTCATCATCAACGACGCCCCGAAGTTTCCTGTGCGGCGGCTGAACCGCTGTGTGCGGTGCGGCCGCAGCAAAGGCGTTTACCGCAAGTTCGGTGTATGCCGCATTTGTTTTCGGGAACTGGCGCACCGGGGCATGATTCCCGGCGTGACCAAGGCGAGTTGGTAAGGAGAAACCCATGACTGATCCCATCGGCAATATGCTTTGTGAAATCCGTAACGCCCTTCTGGTGCAGAAAAACCAGATGAGCGTGCCGGCCAGCAAAATCAAGCAGCGCATCGCAGAAATCATGAAGCGCGAAGGTTTTCTGGATGACGTGGCGGTGGACGAAAGCGCCAAGGCGCGCCTGAGTCTCACCCTGCGTTATGCGGGGGGCCGCCAGCCCGCCATTCGCGGCCTGCGCCGCGTTTCTTCTCCGGGCCGCCGGGTTTATGCAGGCAAAGAAGACATTCCCTTTGTGATGGGCGGCATGGGCATTTGCGTGCTTTCCACCAGCAAGGGCATTCTGACCGACCGCGAAGCGCGCAACCTGGGCGTGGGCGGCGAGGTGCTTTGCGAAATCTGGTGATCCAGCCAGTGCGACAAAGGAGCAAATCATGGCCCAGCAAAATCTTCAGAGCCGAATCGGAAAAGTTCCGGTCACCATTCCCAAGGGGGTGACTGTTTCCGTGACGGGTGACACCGTGTCGGTGAAAGGCCCCAAGGGAACTCTGACACAAACCTTCCGCACCGAAGCGGTGACGGTGAAGGTGGAAGACGACAAGGTTGTGGTGCAACCCCTCGGCGTCAGCGCCAGGGCTTTTCAGGGGCTTTACCGCAGCCTCATCGGCAACATGGTGCAAGGCGTGTCGGCGGGGTTTGAGCGCAAGCTCACCATCGAAGGCGTGGGTTATCGCGCCGCCCTGCAGGGCAAGGATGTGAAGTTCCAGTTGGGTTACAGCCACGACGTGGTGTTCAACACCCCGGTGGGCATTGAGGTGGAAGTGGACAAAACGGGCCGCGCCCTGGTGATTCGTGGTGCGGACAAACAGGTGGTGGGTCAGACCGCAGCAAAAATGCGCGCCCTGCGCCCCGTGGAACCCTACAAGGGCAAGGGCGTGCGTTATGAAGGCGAACGCGTGACCCTCAAACAAGGCAAGTCCGGGAAGAAATAAGGAGGCAAACCGACATGGCGCGTTCAAGAGAAGAAAGCCGCGAGATGCGGCACAAACGGGTGAGGAAAAAGGTGTCGGGCACCCCGGCCCGCCCGCGCCTGTGTTTTTACCGCAGCCTGCGTTATCTGTCATGCCAGATTGTGGACGACGTGACCGGCAAGACCCTGGTGAGCGCCACCACGCAGGAAAAAACCTTTACCCACCCAGGCGATACCGCCAAAAATCAGGAATACGCCAAGCAACTGGGCGAACTCATTGCCGAACGCGCCAAAGCCAAGGGCGTGGAGCAGGTGGTGTTCGACCGGGGTGGCTACAAGTATCACGGACGTGTCAAGGCGTTTGCGGACGCCGCCAGGGAGAAAGGATTGGTTTTTTAAATGTCAATGAGAACCCAACAAACCACCAACTACAAGCTGCGCCCCAGCCACGATATCGCTGTGCCCGCTGACTCGTTTGGCCACGATGGCTTGGTGGAAAAAGTGATTTTCATCAACCGCTGCGCCAAAGTGGTGAAGGGTGGCCGCCGGTTCAGCTTCAGCGCCCTGGTGGTGGTGGGCAATGGCAAAGGTGTTGTGGGCCTGGGATTTGGCAAAGCCAAGGAGGTGCCCATGGCCATCGCCAAAGGCATCGTGAACGCACGCAAGAACATGTTCACCATTCCCCTGAACGACACCACGCTTTTTCACCCCGCCCAGGTGCGCTATGCCGGGGCCATGGTGCTCATGAAACCCGCCAGCAAGGGTACGGGCGTGATCGCTGGCGGTGCTGTGCGCCAAGTGCTTGAAGCCGCAGGCGTCAAGGACGTTCTCACCAAAAACCTTGGCTCCACCAATCCCGTCAACAGCGCCAAGGCCACCATTCTGGGCCTGATGCAGCAACGCTCTCCCGAGCAGCTTCGCACCCTGCGGGGCCGCGTGAAACCCGACGCCGAAAAACAGGCCGGCTGAAACAAAGCCCAGGCAAAGGAAAAGCCATGTCAGAAGAAACCAAAGACAAATCCAAAAAGGCGGGGCTGGATCTTTCCCGTCTGGCCACCAAACCGGGCAACAAGTCCCGCAAGCGCTTGGGGCGTGGCCCCGGTTCTGGCTGGGGCAAAACCAGCGGCAAGGGCCAGAAGGGCCAGAAGGCCCGCAGCGGTGGTGCGCCGCCGCCCCTTTTTGAAGGCGGCCAGTTGCCCCTTCACCGCCGGGTGCCCAAGCTCAAGGGCTTCAAGCCCCGCCCCAAGGCCCCGGTGCTGGCGGTGAATCTCCAGCGGCTGGAAGCCTCCACGCTGAATGATATTTCCATCCCCACCCTCATCGAGGCGGGCATCGTGAAAATCAAGAAAAGCCAGAAGTATTACCGGCTGAAGGTGCTGGGTTATGGCGACATTTCCCGCCCCCTCACCATTCAGTGTCACGCCATCAGCGAAGGCGCCAAGACCAAGGTGGAAAAAGCCGGGGGCAAGGTGGAAATTCTGGAAGACGTGTTTCGCAACGGTAAAACCGCCGAGGCCAAGAGCGCCTGAGTATCGTGGGCGCCTCACTGCTGAATACCGTTCTCGCGGCCTGGAGTCTGCCAGACCTCCGCAAACGCATGTTGTTCATGCTGGCCATGTTCACGGTTTATGCCGTGGGCGCGCACGTGGCCATTCCGGTGGTGAACCCCGACAAGCTGGCCGAGGTGCTTTCTGGCGGCGCGCTGGTGGGGTTCCTGGACATGCTCACCGGCGGCTCGCTCAAGCGTTTCAGCGTGTTCGCCATGGGCATTGGGCCTTACATCAACGCCAGCATCATCATGCAGCTCATGCAGGTGGTTTATCCCCGCTTTGCCGAACTGGCCAAAGAGGGTGAACCGGGTCGCCGTGAACTGGCCAAATACACCCGTTATCTCACCATGGTGCTGGCGCTGCTGCAGGGATCCGGCATGGTTTATTACCTCTCCAGCGCCCAGGTGCTGCAAACG
>CAYJOG010000266.1:0-4673 GCA_964371695.1 uncultured bacterium | reverse complement strand
GGCCAGCCCTGGGGAAAAGACCACGACATTCTGGACACGCTGAAAAAACCCGCCGCACTGGAAAAATCCGCCGCGCCCACCCCAGCCCCGGCGGAAGCCGCCCCATCGGCGGCCCCCCTCACGCCTTCCGCCGCTGCGGTTGATGAAGGACTCTCGCCCTCTGCCGCCACCACAGGCGAGGGCCTCTCGCCCTCGGCCTCTGCTGCGGGCGACGCCGCGCTTTCGCCATCGGGGGATCTCTCCGGCTCACTGACCACCGATGAAATCGGCGAGATGCCCCTGGCCATCACCTTCAGTTCGGTGGTGGAAAGCTTCAGCATCGGTTTTACAGGGGAGTTCACCACGCTGCTCACCGACACCCAGGTCACCGGCGACGCCAACAAGAGTTTTGAACCGGAGCAACGTTACCTGGATGAAAACATCAGCATCCGCGGCGTGGGCGGCTTTGGAGATTTCAACGAAGACGGCGAACAACCGGGCCAAGTGGTGGCGGGCTTTGGCGCCAACCACAGCACCAAACTCAACGAGCCCTCGTGGCTGATTGACCGCGTGAACCTGGGTTTCATCACCAAGCAATACACGCTGGACCTGTGGAACATTCTGCCCAAGTTCACCGACTACACCTTCAACAGCAAAAAGCTGGAGGGTGCAAGCCTGCTGCTGAACAACCGCAAAACCAGCCTGCTGCTTTTGTTTGGCCGGGACAACCAGCTCTCCAAGGCCACGGGCATACACCGCGCCCACTACGGCGCGCAATTCAAAAAAGTCAACCCGGCCAAAGAGCGCACCTTTGCCGTGCAGTGGATGTATACCTACGACGACCGCCCCAGCCTGGGGGCGGCGTTCACCGAAAAAAACTCCGTGGCCAGTTTCAGTTTTGAGGGCGGCACCAAAAAGTTTTACAAATGGGACGGCGAATATGTCAAAAGCTGGACCAACCACCTCGGCCCCGGCGACGCCTATCTCTTCAACCTGAAAAAGAAAAAGGCCAACTATCTGTTCAAGGGTGGTTATGAATACACCGATCTGAACTTTGACACCCTGGGCGGCAACGCCACCCCCGGTAAAAAAGAAAGCAAGGCCAGCCTGAAATGGGTGTTCAGCAAACGGATGGACATCACGGTGGGCTACAAGGACCGGGACTTTTTCAACAACCGCACCGAGGAAGTGCCCATCATTTTCAACCTTGTGCCCCTGCCCGCCGCCCGGCCCAAAATGAAGGTGGCCTACAAGTTCACCGACAAATCCCTCAAGAGCACCGGTGACAAACTCAACGTGAACATGAACGACATCCAGGTGCAGGACGACATGGGCATTCACCGCGTGAAACTGAAATATCTCGACGAAACCCGCGACAAGCTCAAGGCCCCCAACCAGGACAAACGCCAGTGGGAGTTTTCTGCAGACACCGACATGAGCGACGCGCTCACCATCAAAACCAAGTTCAAGCGCTTTGGCCAGAAAACCCTTTCGCGCTTCAACGAATCCAGCATCAACTTTTCCTATTCGCTGGATGAGTGGTCAGACGCCAGCCTGCAATACAGCTTCAAGGACACACAGGGCGCACGCAGCGACAAGGAAAACTGGACTTTCGGCTACACCACGCTGGATATCGAAAACGACCGCGAATACGCCTTCAAGTTCAAGCGCGACGGCTTTCGCGATTTCACCGTGAACACCTTTGAGTTCAAGCTGGGGATGGTGTATTAAGCCACCTTCAGCACCCGCTGGGCGGTGTTGCGCAAAAAGGCGGGCATCAGGCGCTCTGGCACCAGCATGGCCGCCGCCACAATGCGGTCCAGCACCGGAATGATTTTTTCGATCTGGTCGCTGCGCACCAGCACGCCCACCTGCATTTCCTCCACGCGGGCCTGATGGTCTCCCAGAATCCCCTTGAGAATTTTCATGTAATCCACGCCCACCAGGGTGGTCTCCGGCTCGTGATATTTCACGCTGCCATACAGCAGCAGCATCCACCACAACTGGCGCACCTGCAGGCGCAGTTCGTGAGCGGGCGACATGGATCCCTTCTTGAGTGTTTCGGGCAGATACACCATGGCAAACCCCACGTGCCGGGCTTCATCCTTGAGGATGTACCGCAGCGGCTCCACCACTTTTTTCGAATTGGGATCGTTCTTGAGCTTGGGGTGATTCTCGAAAGTGTCCACCATGGTGCGGAACACGGTGAGCGCCAGGCCTTCCACCAGCATGTTCATGCCGATGATTTTTTCCTGCCAACTGGGGGCGGTACACATGTCGCTCAGCAGCATGGCCAGGAACGGGTTCATGGGATAGATGCGGTCGAAATCCATGAGCATCTTTTCGAAAATTTCCACGTGACGGGCTTCGTCCATGCTCTGGGTGCTCAAAAACTTGCTGGCCTCGTTGTGGGGCACCATGCCCACCATCTGGCTGCTGATGATCTGCGCGCCCCGCTCGCCGTAATACAACTGGCTGTAGATGCGCGCGATGGCCTCGCGCTCCTCCTGCGTCATGGCATATTCGCCCTGGGGCGCGGGTTTTGGTTTTTCCTCTTTGGCAGATTTTTTGAAGTTGAACTGCTCGCTCACGTTCCACTGGTCTTTTTTGGCTTTTTCATAGAGCGTGTCCACTTTTTTATAGGCCACCTCGGGTGAAAGGTCGAGTGGTGTGCGATAGACCTCGTAGATCATCGCGTCGATTTTCTCGGCAACGTTGTCACTCAGCATGGCCATGGCGGTTTTCCCCCTTGGCTCTTATTTTCGGTCATGTGACCACATTTTGGAACCATTGAGTGAAAGATTCCTTGTGAAGACGGGCACAAGCCATACATAAACTGTCCTCCAGATGAAGAGCGCCACCGACACCATGCTTGAGATGGGCTGCCTGCCCCAGCCCCACGCCGGGCGTCTTTTGCAGGACTGCCTGGGAGAAGAAGCCCTCGCCGTGCTGGGGGACATGCCCCACCTGTGGTATCTGCGGGATGAAGCCAACTGGTGGTTCTGCCCCCGCCCCGGCCACGAGCAGGCGTGGCTGGCGCTGCTGAAAAGGCAGTTCGAGCCGGTGCTGATGATGCGGGACGCCATGGAAAACCCCACCGGATTTCCCCTTTCATTTTTTCTGCGTTTAAGCGGCCAGTTGAGTGGCGGCGACGCGCTGCTGGATTTACGCTCCCAGCCCTTCACGCTCATCAGCGCCCTGGAACCCGGCGAGATGAAACACCTGCTGCCCCAACTGCCCGGCTGGAAAACCCGCTGCCCGCCCCAGGCCGCGTGGCTGCACGCCCTGCCCCATCAGGTGCGTTGGCAGGGTCAGGACGACACGTGGCACGAATTGTGAAATCTAAGAACCTGTTTATAAAGTCCGTCCTGGACTTTATAAACTTACCGCCAGCGGGGGCAAAGCCTCCTCGGCGGGCAAAAACCTCAGTGTTTTCAACACTTCGGCTTTTGAAGCGGGACATCCATGTCCCGCAAGAGCCTGTTTCTATTACACCATGTTTCACATGGCGCAATTTATAAACAGGCTCTAAGCGTAGTGGCTGCGGCGTTTCACGGCCAGATAACGTGTCAGTTCAAACAGGTCCACCTTTTTCTCTTCGCCGTCTTTACGCACAAACTTGTGGGCGCGCAGCACGGTTTTGAGCAGGCCCAGGTCTTCGCGGCCGGGATAGTCGTCCTTGCCCGATATTTCGGTGGAAGCAAACACGGTGTCGCCTTCAAACAGCGGCCCGGTGTGTTTGCCAGAGGGATAAATCACGTCGCCCAGGCTGTTGTCGGCGATGTCCACACAACTCAGGCCCTGGGCCAGATTGAACGGGATGCCGCCGTAAATCAGCAGCTTGCCGCCGATGTATTTGTCGGGGAAGCGGTCGATGAGCGTCTGGTTGCAGTGCAACTGGCTGGTGTTGTCCAGGCGGGCCGTGAGGAACACGTGCTCCTGACCCACCACGCGACCCCGGCTGTGTTCATAGGTGTCGCCCTGGGTGAAGTCCTCGAAATAGGTGTCGCTGCTGGAAAGATGCGCCTTGGCCTTGTAGTCCTTTTTGGCGTCATGGGCGGGCAACCACAAATGCACTTCGGGGGCTTTGTAATCAGACAGGGTGTTGTCGTCCACCGGGGCGTCCAGGTTGTTCTTCCATATCTGCACCTTGCGCTCAAACGCAATCACCACTTCGCCGCGCTGGTTGCGCCCCACGGTGGCCACATGCACCACGCCCCGGTCAGGGTCTTTGCTGCTGGGCTGCACCGCCAGGATGGTGGTTTCGGCCTCAAGCGTGTCGCCGATATACACCGGCGCGCCAAAGGTCATGTTGATGTAACCCAGGTTGGCGCGGGCGTTTTCGCTGATGTCGTTCACTGTCTGGCTGAACACCACGTTCATCACCAACCCAGCGGGGCACACCAACCCCTGATAACCATACAGCTTGGCGTATTCGGCGTTTTTGCTGAGGGGATTGGTGGTGAAGTTGAACTCGGTGAAATCGTTGAACAGACCCTCGTTGATGGTTTTGCCGCCTTTGTGCCGGAACACCTGGCCCGCCTTGAAGTCTTCCAGAAAATGTCCCGAGAGTTTCTTGATGATGGCCATGACGCCCTCCTGATTTGCTTTTGCCTGCCACCAGTGGTTCATTCGACTCAAAATGAGTAGCAGCGATGTCCCCATCGCTGCTGCCATAATGCGGTGGGGACACC
>CAYJOG010000265.1:0-4694 GCA_964371695.1 uncultured bacterium | reverse complement strand
CCTTTGGCGCGGTTGATGCTCCCGGCGGGACGCCGGGGCGACCTCAAAAAACCCCTGATAATCCGGGACTTTTCCCACAAACCTGACAGCAATGGGGGCAACGCCCGCGCAAAACCGGGAAAAACTTCTGTGTTTTCAACACTTCGGTTTTTGAGGCGGGCCATTCATGGCCCGCTGACCCTGTTTATAAACAGGGTCTCAGGCCATAGGCGTTAAGTTTACGGAGTAGCGGCGACGCCACCGTCGCCGCGAAGGGCAAAAACCCCCTGATTTTGAAATTGTTGTTGCGCGGTGGGGACACCGCGCCTACTCCAAGAACCTGTTTTAAAAGTCCGTCGTGGACTTTTAAAACCCAACGCCTTCGGGGGCAAAGCCCCCTCGACGTGGCGAAAACCTGCGCTTTTTCAAAGCTCCGGTTTTCGAATGCGGCCATCCATGGCCGCAAGGTTGTTGTGGCAAGACGGTTTGCGAGGAATCTTTCCAGATGCCTATTGAGGCATCTGGCCGAGCAAAGGCGATAGCGGCGTCGCGCCTACTCCCAAAAAGGGCGAGAAATCAGGGGTTTTTCCCTTAAGTTGACGCCTATGGCTCTCAGGCCTCACCTCACCCGGTTGAGCCAGGGTGAGAGCCGGGTGCCATTGCCCCGGCGGCCCAGGCGGCGCTGGCTCAGGCGCTCACCGTTCAGCGCCCACCGCCTGCGCCAACGGTCCCGCAGATAACACTCGTGGTTCTGTTCCGCCAAAGTCAGCTCTTGCCATTCCTCCTCTGCACTGGGCCGGGGTGGGCGATCCGCCAAGGCCTTGAGCACTTTCTCCCGCATGGTTTTTTGTTCCTCAGGCGAAGGCCAGGGAGTGTTGGCGGCAAGCGCGGTGTCGGCGGGGTTCATGGTGGCTCCTTTGGGGTATTAAAGATTTGTTTGCTGCTTAAGCCCTAATTTAGTCGCATTTCTGACTTAATCAAGTTACTTTACAACTTATTGTGTCTGCTTTATGATGTTTTCATGGACACAATTGCCCATCGCCTGCGGGCGGCGCTCAAGCGCAAGGGTCTGAGCCAGCAGGCTCTGGCCGAGCGCATCGGTGTGAGTCAGAGCGCCGTCAAACACTGGTTGTCGCACCACGGCCCGCCCATGCACCGGCTGGCGGCGGTGGAAACCGCCCTCTCGCTGCCCCAGGGTTATCTGCTGGGGCACTACGACAAACCCCTTTCCACAGAGCTTCAGCGCCTGCTGTCGTTTTTGCAGGAGGGCGGCCTGTCGGCTCACGAGCTGCACACTTTTTTGAAGGTGTGCGGCAAACTGGCCGACAGTCTGGACCTTTCCGCCCCGGTGGAGGTTTCACCCGACATGGGGTCAGACGCCGCGCCCCGCCACAAGGGCCTGCGGCTGGCAGAGCCGGGCCGACCCTATCAGCTTCAGGCCGAGGAACCCCCCGCGCCCCGCCGCCGGGGTCGCCCGCCCAAGCCCCGCCTCAAGCTGGCCCCCGCCGCGCAGCAGGAGACCGTCCTGCTCTACAAACTGGGCCGGGCCGCTGCCTCAACCCTTGGGCGGGACTGGTTTGACACCATGGATGAACCCGCCCGGCAGGCGGTGGCGGTGGGGGCGCTGCGCTGGCTGGGAGTGCAGCAGCCCCTGGACCCGAAGCGGCATTACCTGCTGCGGGTGGAGGGAGACAGCATGGAGCCGCTGATTCCGCAGGAGGGCCTGTGTGTGGTGGCCCACAGCGAGGTGCTGATGCCCGGTCTGCCCCAGGTGGTGGCGTGGCGCGAAGATGGCGGCGACGAAAAAGTCGCCATCAAATACATCAAGCAGAGCAACAGTCACCTGGTGCTCAACAGCCTCAACCCGCACCATGCGGATTTGGTGCTGCTGGAGCGCCACCAGCCCCGCATTCGCGGCCACGTGGTGGCGGTGGTGCAGGGGGAGGAATGAACAGGAAGCTGAAGGTCGAAGCGTTTTCGGAAATGGTAGAGCCAGGGGCGGGAAGGTTTTTCGCCTCTCCCCTTTATGGGGAGAGGTCGGATGGGTTGGCCTCTTTTTGGCCAAGCCGTCCGGGTAATGGGCGCGGGTGGTCTTTTGGGGCTGCGGCAGCATATTGATGCTGCCGGGCGCGCCCAGCGGCACGACAGTGCCGGGGTTCAAACAAAAGACAAAAACCTTTTTTGGTTTTTTTGCTTTTGAATAAACCCCTCACCCCAACCCTCTCCCCATTAAAGGGGAGAGGGGGTAGGGGGCGTTTCATATTAATCGATGGTCGAAATATGGCGAATTGTGATTATCAATGTTTTGTCATCTCGCTCCCTCACGCCGTCTTTTTTTCGCGCACCTCAATGCCTGCAACGTCGCGGGGCCAGTTTTTTGGGATCTTGCTTTTGGGCACGGCCACGGGGCTTTCCGTGTCTGCCGTGCCCATCACAAAATCCCACAGCGGAGAGGTGAAACCGATGTTTTTTTTGCTGTCCCTGAAATGGTGAATGTAGTGATAACGCCACATGAAATCTTCAAAGGCGTTTTGTGGCCCCCGGTGGTGCATGGTGTGGTGGAACCACTCCGAATACACGTATCCCCCCAACATGCCCGCCATGAACCACCCCGTGCGCCGCGCCCCCATCAGCGGCCCCAGGCCCGCCGCCATCGCTGCCGCAGCCTTGCCCACCAAGGGGGCGCGCTGGCGCAGTTTTTCAGGGAACGACACGCCGCCCTCCATGGGGTCCAGGTGGTGATTCTGGTGCGAGCGATACAGTTCCTCGCCCATTTTTTTGTGGTGGCCGCCATAAACGTGGTGGGCGTATTCCACGTAGCTGTAACCCAGCACACCCAGGGCGAGCAGGGCGGTGTTTTCGACGGTGCGGTTCATGGGGGGTCGTTCCTTTCGTGAAAATCAGGGATAGGAAAAGTATAGGTGCGCCCATGTCGGCTGTTGCTTTACAATCCGCCGCCTTGCCCGTGCGCATCACCGGCAACGGATCAGAAAAATGAAACCGGAACTCAAGGGCCTTTTGTTTGACATGGACGGCGTGCTGATAGACGGCATGCCTTATCACTGGATGGCCTGGCGCGACGCCATGAAAAGCCTGGGCGTGGACATCGACCGCATGGAGATTTACCGGCGCGAAGGCGAGCAGGGGCGCGTCACCGCCCGCGACCTGCTGGCCATGGGGGGGATCAAGCCCACCGAACAGCAGATAGACCACGTGCTGGCGGAAAAGGAAAAACGCTTCGCCCGCATCTATCGCCCCGGCAAAACCATTCCCCACGCCAAGGCGCTGGTGAAGTTCACCCACGGCCACCCCGCCGGTCTGGTGCACGCCATCGTCACCGGCACCAGCATGGGCGAGTGGCAAAAAGTGTTTCCGGATTATTGGCGTGGCGTATTCAGCCATGTGGTGACGGGTGATCAGGTGCACCGGGGCAAACCCCACCCGGAGCCGTATCTGACGGCGCTTGCCCGCACGAAGCTCTCGCCGCATGAAGTGGTGGTGGTGGAAAACGCCCCCTACGGCATTCGCTCGGCCAAGGCGGCGGGCCTGCGGGTGATGGCGGTGTGTACGTCTCTTGGCCCGGAACACCTGCGCGAAGCCGACGCCGTGTTTGAAAACCTCAAGGCGTTGCAGGCGGCGCTGGCCAAAGAGCTGGGCTGAAAACTTTTGGAACATCCAGATTGAAGTGAGGGGTAAGGCTTTCAGCTTTTCCGCCGTCATTCCCGCGAAAGCGGCAGTTCAGTAAACCAAAAAGGTTTTGTGTTCATGTTTTACCCCTCACCCCAACCCTCTCCCCAGCAGGGGAGAGGGGGTTAATCACCCCTGATTTTCAAACGGGAAATCCTGAACGCATGACGTTCTTACGTCCTTTGGGTTCGGGTTATCCACCGGGATGCATCCCCGGCCCCCTCTCCCCTTTAATGGGGAGAGGGTTGGGGTGAGGGGTTTATTCAAAAACAAAAAACCTTACTCTGCTACCGCCCTTTCTTTTTTCCCGGGGCGTGTTGTTCGCCCGTGGCCACCACCACCGTCAGGTCGCCGGGGCCCAGATATTTTGCGGCGACGGCTTTGGCCTGTTTGAGCGTGACCTGCTGAATGCGCTCGCGGTGGCGGGGCCAGAAATCCACGGGCACCTTGCGCAGCGTGGACTGCTCCAGCACCAGCTCGCTCCAGAACCAGTTTTCCCGAATCTGTTCCTCGTGATTTTTTTTGCGGGCCAGTTTCACTTCGTCCAGTTCTTTTTGCGTGGGGCCGTTTTTGGCCATGGCGGCCATGGCCTTGCGGGTTTCGGCCAGGGCTTTGTCCACCAGCTTCCAGGGCACGGTGAACTCCACCGCGCAGCGCCCATTGCCCAGGTTGCGCAGGTCCACCGAGCAACTGGCAAAGGCGTAATACACCGCCCCCAGTTCTTCGCGCAGGCGCTCCTTCAGCCGCAGTGTCAGCGCCGTGCTCACCACACCCATGGCGGCCACGTCCCACACGTCGGTGTAATCCGGCGCGTTCATCACGAGGCGCACCATGGTGCGGTCTTCCGGTCCCTGAAAAACCGTGCGGCGGGTTTCGCCGGGGGCCAGGCGGCAGCGGCGCAGGTCGGCGCTCACCACCGGCGCGGGGGTGGCGGGCAGGCTGCCCACGTAGCGGGCCAGCAGTGCAATGCCTTTGTCGATGTCCACGTTGCCCACCAGCGACACCCCCATGTTTTGTGTGGGATAGGC
>CAYJOG010000264.1:0-4758 GCA_964371695.1 uncultured bacterium | reverse complement strand
TTCAAAAAATGATCCTGTTGACAAGCCCGTTTTTTTGGCGCTTTCTCCTCTTATCCCTGATGGAAAAAAAAGCATGGTCCGGATTTCACAAGAGTCCCTAATGGGGGTCATGGAAAAAGGCATTGTTTTGGAAACGAGCCCTCTGAATAGGTTTGTTTCGGATTCAGGATTTAATGAGACTCTTCAGGATGCAGCTTTTGGGAGCAAATCTGCTATAGACAAGATTCGGCGTCAACGCGCAAGACCAGTCACTCCAGATGATCTTGCAAAAGCAAAATCAAATGCTGACCAGATCGGAAGAGACGGCGAAGGATTGGTTTACATTCATTTGCGACATCTTTTAAAAAATAGCATACTCGCTGCCGTAGAGTGGTCGGCTCAAATAAATGCTGTTGCACCGTTCGATTTTTTAGTCACGACACAAAAAGGCGAAAATATAAAAATAGACGTCAAAAGCACTTATGGCGAATTCAATAGAATGATCCATATTTCCGGAGCAGAGATCGATGAAATCATGATTGACCCAGAAAAATATGAAATATATCGTGTCTATGCTATCGGAAGAGATGGCGCAAATATCCGAATATGTAAAAATCTAAGGCCCATGGCCTCAGCCGTAACTGAGGCCATGAAAGACCTGCCTGAAGGGGTTCGTCCAGACAGTTTTTCAGTCTTACCAAAAATTCTGACCTGGGAAAAAGAGTTTGTTATTCAACGCCCAGAAGATCTTGATGACTTGGAATGATTCATCTGGCCGCTTTACTTTTAAAGGCAAAAGAGGCTTGCAAGGAAGAGAGCATGGCTTTTGCAATTTCTTTTGCCATAAGGGGGGGGACAGCATTTCCAATCTGGCGAAAAGCAGGGTTCATGGTTCCGGCAAAGGTAAAGCCATCTGGAAAACTCTGAAGACGTGCAGCCTCACGTACAGAAATCACTCTTCCTTGAGTACCGTCAAAGTGAATATGTGAATAAGTGTCTTTGCCTATATGTGCCATCAGTGTGCGGACAGGGGCATCGGCTTTCAGCTTCCACCACCTGTTAGGGAAACTGTTGACCGGGTAAGGGGGTACCATGGCGCGATGAAGCGTCTTCCAAGCTGTCGTGCCATGTCTCAGATGTTTATTCCGGGCCGTTTCTTCAAAAAGCTTTTCGGCAACTCGATGCGCTGCCGGGTACTCATCGCCCTGTTGCATTTTTTCAAAAATTTCGGTGTCTCTCGGCAGACATCGAATTACATGATCAAACACACCCTCTCCACCCTCAAAGCCCGGCCAAGTCCTCATTTTTTTAGCATAGGGCGCCAAATTATCGAATGGAATTTTTCTGTATAATTCGAGATCGTTAAACCTCCTTGCACCCCGTTTGAGTTTGCCTTCTTTGTGGAGGGTGATGGCAGGAAGATCTCCAATAGCCTCCAGTGCCGTAACGGCGGGAGGAAGATCATTATGACCAATGTCTGGAGGTTCATAGCCAGAACCAGTAAACATGTTGATTAACTTCAGAGCTACGGATCGTGTCCCTGTGTATCCCACAGGCAACTGACATCTGTTTGTAGCAATAGGAAAACTGATTTCCGCTTTCAGTTCTTTTCTGAAAGCAATCATGAAGACTCTGTCTCGCATCTGGGGCACTCCGTGGTGGGCACTGTTGAGCAAGGAATATTTTGCGTGATATCCCATCCCATCCAACGTCTCAACCATTTCCTGAACAATGTTATGGCCGCCGTGATTAAGGATGTCAGGCACATTTTCCATCAACAATGCAAGTGGCTTAAGCTGTGAAACATAATAAAGATAACGTAAGTATAGGTTTGCCCTTGGATCAATTTTAAATGCCTCCGGGTGATCGGCAATTTCCCGAAGTTTTGCTCTGCCAACCCTCGCATACGCTTGACATGGGGGACCTCCAATAATCACATCGATTGCTTCAGAAAGACTTCCAAGTCCGAACTCTTTTATAAGTTCTTTCGGTTCAATTTTGGTGATGTCGCGTGGTTTTGCATGCAGCATCCGTTCATTTTCTGGCGCATTCACGAAAAAATTGTTGGAATGTGTTTTAGCTGCATGATGATCGATCTCCATAGCGGCGACAATCTGAAATCCGGCACTTTGAAACCCCAAGCTCAGACCACCGCATCCTGCAAAAATATCCAGCACCTTTGGCTTGTATCCAGGAGACATGGCAATTCTAGAAACTTTTCTAAGAATCGCCGCATCAGGTTCAGTCTTTTTCACACACTTCTCCTGATTTTGCTGGCCCCAGGAACTGAAAAAGCTTTTCCTTCAGGATGCCTTGATCTTTGGCTTCACACTCCCAAACAACCAGCACGTCCCATCCACCTTTTCTAAGAGCATTTTCGACCCTTCGATCCCTGGCAACATTGTCCTCAAACTTTTTCCTCCAGAACCCTGCTCGAGTTTTTGGCGTATAGGAGAATTTACACTGTGGATGACGATGCCAAAAACAGCCATGAACAAAAAGCGCTTTTTTCTTGTCTGGAAAGTGAATGTCTGGTGTGCCGGGAAGATGTTTGCCATGCAGTCTGTAGCGATAACCAGAACGATGAAGAAGCGTTCGGACACATTTTTCCGGGGCCGTATTCTTGTTCCCAATGCGGGCCATGTTGGCGCTGCGTACCTCCGGTGAAAGCCTGTCCATCACTCATGAACCATCCCACTTCAGTATCTTTTGGTAAGCCCCACTATTCAAGTAATCCAGCTGTGCAGGCCGGTGTGTCAGAAACCAAAATTTTCTACGAAGCTTTCTCCCCTTCCTGGAGCCGGTGAACAGAATCGAACTGTTGACCTACTGATTACAAGTCAGTTGCTCTACCAACTGAGCTACACCGGCAATGGAATGAGTGTAGCAGGGTGTTTATGAACACCCTGAAAAATCCATGGCAGGAACTGCTGGCGGCGGCGTCAAAAGACAGCCCGCCTGCGGCGGCAATTGGGGCGGCTGACCGTTACCATGTGCGGGTGGGCCGCGACACTGTCTCTGAGCACCTTCACCGCGTGGCCATGGCCGTGCCGCAAAAAGAACGCGAGGCCTATTTTTATCAGCAGTGGCCGTTTTATCGCCACACCCTGAGCGCCCTGGCGGCCCACGCGCCCCCCGGCGCCCGGGGGCTGGACGTGGGGGCCAGCCCGGGGCATTTTCTGGTGGCCGCCAGCCTGATGGGGTATCAGATGGAGGGGCTGGACCTTTACCCCGACGCGCCTTTTCTGCACGAGGCGGGCGGCCTGCTGCACCAGACCTTCAACGTGCCCGTTCACGCCTGCGACATATTGGAACAACCCTTTCCCCTGCCGGACAACACCTTTGATTTCGTCACCTTCACCGAGGTGCTGGAACACCTGCCCACCTGGCCCCTGCGGCCCCTGCTGGAAATGGCCCGCGTGCTCAAACCCGGCGGCCTGCTGGTGCTGAGCACCCCCAACGTGGCCAAGCTGCAAAACCGCCTGCGGCTGATGGCCGGGCGCAACATCTACACCAGCCTGGAGACGATGATCAGCCTGAGCGTGTACAAACGCCACGTGCGGGAATACACCCTGGCCGAGGTGAAAGCGCTGGTGTCGCGGGCGGGACTCGCCCCCATCCGGGCCAGCCACGCCAATTTGTCCATTCAGATCACCCCCCTGGGCGAGGGGCGTTTTGCGCCGGGTGTGCGGGTGAACAGTCTGGAGCAGGCCCTGAAGTGGCCTTTTATGGCGTTGTGCAAGGTTTTTCCGGCGTTTTCCACCGACTGTGTGGTGCTGGCGAAAAAGCCGCTTCAATCTTGACAACTCGTTTTTCCAAACTATTCTAACTAGAATTAAACAAAGGAGTCCCTCATGTCCCCTCGTCTTGCAATGCCTCGCTCCACCCGTTTGTTAACCCTCCTGGCCCTGCTGGCTGGTTTGGCCCAGTTGCCCGCCCAGGCGGCCCCCGGCCCCTGGAAGCTGGACAAATCCCACACCTCCGTCAACTTCAACGTGCGCCACCTGATGGTGAGCAAGGTGCGGGGCGCCTTTGACGTGTACGACGGCAGCCTCAAGGCCGACGCCGCCGGGCGGCTCACCTGGGCCAAGGCCACGGTGCAGGTCAAATCGGTGAACACCGCCAACAAGATGCGCGACACCCACCTGCGCGGCAAAGAGTTTTTCGAGGCGGGCAAGTTCAAAACCATCACCTTTGAAACCACCAAGGTGGACTACGACGGCAGCGCCATCAAGGCCGAGGGCAAACTCACCATCAAGGGCATCACCCGCACGGTGCTGTTCACCGGCGAGCACCTGGGGGTGACCAAACTCAGCTATGGCGGACTGACGGAACACTCCGGCTTCAGCTTCACCACGCGCATCAACCGGCAGGACTTCGACCTGAAGTTCAACGGCATGACCGATGGCAAAGCCATGGTGGACGACTGGGTGAACATTGACCTGGAGCTGGAAATCGTGCGGAAGATGTAAAACCTTTTTCTGTTTTCATTCAGTGGGGCGGACAAGAGGGTCCGTGTCACCAGAAGGTGGTTTTTTGCTTTTGTTTTTATGCCACAGGCGAGACGCCTGTGGCGACTGGCCCCACCAAAAGGAGCAGGCGCGACGCACAGTTTTGATACAAATTTTCAATCGAAACAACATTAACCCTGAGCGATGAGCCGGTTTGGAAATGGGTGCTGCGAAGTCCGGCGGTTCGGTGAAAATTGGTATGAATTCATCCCCACCCCGGCGCTTACGCGCCGCTTGGCGCGCCCGGCAGCATCAATATGCTGCCGCA
>CAYJOG010000263.1:0-4760 GCA_964371695.1 uncultured bacterium | reverse complement strand
GATCTGAGCAAGGTCGTCCACACCGGTGATGACGTGTCGGTGGACCTGGAAAACAACCGCCTCACCCACACCGCCAGCGGCAAATCCTATGCCCTGCGGCCCATGGGCGACGTGGCTGAAATCCTGAAGGCGGGCAGCGTGTTTGCCTATGCCCGCGCCAAGGGCCTCATGGCGGGGTAGCAGGGGCTTAACTGTTGGCCAGAGGCGGGTGGTTTTTTTAAATCCAGTTTTCAGAAATGTCGAAAAATATCGCGGCTTCTTCAATCAGGGCCAGCATTTCCGCCTGACTGATGACGCCGCTCAGGTCGTAGTCCACCATGTTCCGCTTGCGGCGGCAGGCGTCAAAAAATACCGATTGCGGCGCTGCTGTTTCGCCAAGAATCAGGGTGATGACGGCGAAGGTGGTTTGATGGTGACCCGTTCCAGATGTCCGGTATCCTGCGCAGGCGAGGAGCATTTTGGCGGTTTGCAACGCCGCGTTATAAGCGGTGGCGAAACGCCGGTCATCCGACAACATCTCAAGGGCTGCGTCGGCCAAGTCGCGGCGAACAACGGCGCGCAGGTCATCAAGTTCCTGGGCGCTGGTCTGGTGGGGCTTCACCCGGCCCGAATCGAGAAAGGGTTTCCAGGTCATTTTCGCTGCCCATTATGAAGATGCGGGGCGTGGCCAGCACGGAAGTCAAAAAATGCTGGCCGGTGGACAGCTTGGTGAAAAACTCCTGAGGTGAATAGAGGCTGACGTTCACGGGCCGCGCCAGTTCGGACTCAATGGAAGAAAGGGTCTGGCTGAGTTCCCAAAACGTCACCGTGCCCACCACCAGCAGATCCACGTCGCTGGCGGCAGTCATCTGACCGGTGGCGGTGGAACCAAAAACAAAAGCCATGGAGATTTTTTCAGAAAACCGAGCAAGCGCCCGGTGCAGCACTTCCGTCAGTCCGGCAGTTTTCAGCATCAATCCCCTGAGTTCAGGAAAAAGAGGATGGCTCTGGTTGGCTTGGTAATAAACCCGGTTGCCATCCGGCTTTTTGGTGAAAAATCCGGCAGAAGCAAGTTGCCCCAATTCTCTTTGAAGACTTGAGGGGGAAAGGCCCAGATGATGGGCCAAATCGGTCATGTACCAGGATTTTTCAGGCCAGAGCAACAGCGTGGCCAGCAGGTGTTGGCGCACGCCGGGCATCAGGGCATCCAGAGAATTGAATATACGCATATTGCATATATTCTAACGCAAATTGCGCCCGTTTTAGGCGGACACAAAAAAACCCCTCGTTGGAGGGGTTTTTTTGTTGGAGCGGGAGACGGGATTCGAACCCGCGACCCCAACCTTGGCAAGGTTGTGCTCTACCAGCTGAGCTACTCCCGCGGGGTCTGTGGATGAGGAGAGACTCGAACTCTCACGAGTTTCCTCACTGGATCCTAAATCCAGCGCGTCTACCGTTCCGCCACTCATCCGGCAAAAACATGATAACGCACCAAAGGAAGGATCTGGGAATGGTGGTGGGCCGTGAAGGGGTCGAACCTTCGACCTTGTGATTAAGAGTCACCTGCTCTACCAGCTGAGCTAACGGCCCTTTGCGCGCCAGGAGGGACTCGAACCCCCAACCATCGGATCCGAAGTCCGGTACTCTATCCAATTGAGCTACTGGCGCTGGGTGTGACGCGCCGGGGCGCGCCTGAGAGGACTCGAACCTCTAACCTACGGGGTAGAAGCCCGTTGCTCTATCCGGTTGAGCTACAGGCGCCGGTGGCCTGTGGTGGCTTGCGCCCACTCCCAAGTTGTCAAGTTTCAGGGGCTTTCGCCCAGGTCGGCTATTTTCTCACTCCTGCCGGAAATGGTCAAGGGTTGTGGGGGTTGTTATTTGCCTCTACCCCCGCATGGTCGCCTTCGGTGTGAAGAACCCGCACTTCCGTGCCTTCGGCCAGGGGCTGGTTACCGTGGGTGATCCACAAACGGCCCGCCGCCTTCACCACGCCCATGTCGCTGTGGGGCAAAACATCCACCACCACCACGCCCCTTGTGCCCGGTTTGACGAAAGACGCCGACGGTTTGGGTTGAAGTTTTGGAAAGGCCCCATACAACAAAACACTTGCCCCCAGCAGTAGGCCCAGATAAAGCGGCGTGGTCGGCAACAGCCACAGGCCCACCACCCCAGGCAAAAGGGCCAGCGCCCAGCGTTGTCGGCCCAGGCAGAACAAACCCGCCGCCGCCAGACCCAGACCAATGGAAAACCCGGTGGACATGGCGCTCAGCCCCCCAGCCAGCCCAGGTGCAACTGGCGGGCGGCCCGCAGGCCGCTGACATAAGCCGCCTCGGTGAAAGGCCCCGTGAGGTAATCCCCCGCAAAAGCCACACGGGGGGTGCGTTGTTTGCGGTGCAGAAATTCGTGCAGGCGTTTGTGATAACCCGTGTAGAAACAGGGCAGCAGGTTTTCCCAGCGGTCCACCTGTGTGGCCACCGCCGGGCCCAGCGCCCCCACGGGGCTGCGCTCCAGTTCGGCGCGGGCATAGTGGCACAGAGCTTCGTCGGTGTGTTCAAAACGGTTGGCGGCTTCGGCCTCGGTGAGGGCGCAGTTGAGCAGGCCCGCGCCCGGTGGGGCGGCGTAGGCTTTCTGGTGATCCACCGCCGCGCCATAGAGGCCATAACCCTCTGGCGGCGGCAAGCCCAGGCCATAAGCCTGTTGCAGTGTGGCGGGCTGGCCCTTGAGGCAAAACGTCACGATCACCCCTTTGGTGTAGCGAACATGGTGCAAAAAGGAACGCTCCTGCGCAGAAAGTGCCTCGCTGAAGGCGTCCAGCGCCGGGCCGGGCACCGCCAGCACCACGCCTTTGGCCTTGATTTCTCTGGTTTTTTCGCCCGCCACCTCCACCGACAGCAACACCTTGCTTGGTGTGGCCTTCAGGCCGGTCACGCGGTGGCCGCAGCGCACATCCAGCTTCTCTGCCAAAGCGCGGGTGATGGCCCCCGGCCCCCCCACGGGGCTGTGTACGTCAAAACCACGGGCCATGAAGGTCATGGTGTTCAGCAAAAAGGCCCGGCTCAGATGGCTCAGATCGGTGTCGAACGTGGCCCCAAAAGCGGGGGCCAGCACATATTGGGCGGCTTCTTCGCCCACCAGATTTTCGGCCCAGGTTTTGGCGTCTTCGTCATCCAGAAAATGCGCCTGATCGGGACGGGTGGGGGAGAGCCGCACCATGGCCTGCACCACGGCGGGCAGCAACCGGGACAACGAGAGCTTGGCGTTCAGTGAAAGATAGGGGGTGGCGAGAAACCGCTGCGGGTCGGTCCACTTGCCCAGATAAAGCTGGCCGCCCCGCACCAGGGCGTTGGTTTGTGTGCCGATGGGCTGGCAATGCTCAGACAGGCCCAGGCGGTCCATGAGCCGCCACAGGTGACGATAGGCCCCGCGTCCCGCCAGAAACTGCGCGCCCGTGTCCACGGTGTATCCCTGCACCACGTGGCTTCTCATGCGGCCGCCAGCCTCGGCGTTTGCCTCCAGCACCATCACCCGGTGGCCCCGTTCCTTCAGGGCCAACGCAGCGCCCAAGCCAGCAATGCCGCCGCCCACGATGATCACAGGGGATGTAGACATCAACGGAGTTTAAGTCAGGAGAGGTTTTTCAGAAACAGGGCCTGCAAACGCGTGTCCGGCGTGATTTCGGGGTGAAAGGACATGCCCAGGTGTGGACCTTGAGAAATCAGCACCGGCTCGCCCTGCGTGGTGGCCAGCACACGGGCCGCCGGGCCCACTTCTATCAGCCGGGGTGCGCGAATGAACACCATGCGCAGCGGCTTTTTATCCAGCCCCGTCACCGTTTCATCGGTTTCAAAACTGGCCACCTGACGCCCCCAGGCGTTGCGCGCCACGGTCACGTCCAGCAGGCCAAAAGAGAACTGTTCGGGCTCAACTTTTTTCGACAGCAGAATCAGTCCGGCGCAGGTGCTGAAGGTGGGCAGGCCCTTGTCGAGACGTTCCTGCAGGGGTTGCGTGAGGCCGCTGGAATCCAGCAGTTTGAGCTGTGTGGTGCTCTCGCCGCCGGGCAGCACCAGGGCGTTTATCTGTTCCAGTTCGCCGGGCAGGCGCACAAGCCGCGTGGTTGCGTCCAGCGCGCCAAAGGCTTTTTGATGGGCTTCGTAATCACCCTGCAACGCCAGAATACCGATGAGGGGCAACGCCAACTTTTTCTCCTGAAGGCCGCGCCCTTACCAGCCCCGTGTTTGCAGCAGTTCTTCTTTGGGCAGTGTGTGAATGTCCAGGCCGGGCATGGCCCCGGGCAGCCCCTCGCTCACTTTGGCCAGAATATCCGGGTTATCAAAGTGGGTGGTGGCCTCGACAATGGCGCGGGCAAAGGCGGGGGGATCCTGGCTTTTGAAAATGCCGCTGCCCACAAACACCGCTTCTGCGCCAAGCTGGCGCATGAGGGCCGCGTCCGCAGGCGTGGCCACGCCGCCCGCGCTGAAGTTGGGCACCGGCAGCTTGCCGTGCTGGGCCACCCACCGCACCAGTTCATAGGGCGCGCCCAGCACCTTGGCCTCGTGCATCATTTCCATGTCGCTGAGGGTGGTGAGGCGGCGGATGCCCCCCAGCACCGAGCGCAGATGACGCACGGCCTCCACAATGTTGCCGCTGCCCGCTTCGCCTTTGGTGCGAATCATTGCTGCGCCCTCGCCGATGCGCCGCAGCGCTTCGCCCAGGTCGCGCGCGCCGCACACAAAAGGCACGGTAAAAGCGAACTTGTCGATATGGTGTTCTTCGTCGGCGGG
>CAYJOG010000262.1:0-4775 GCA_964371695.1 uncultured bacterium | reverse complement strand
GGTGTTATCTGCGCAACAACGGCTTCAAGGTGGAGGACAAGGATTATCACGTGGCGGCAGACCTCACCGGTCAGGCCAACCACCTGGGCGTCACCATTCAGGCCGACATCATCAAACAGAAGCTGCCCGAAAATAACGGTGGTTACAACGCCATCCCGAAATACGGCAAAACCCACAAAAAGGTCTATGACACCCTGTGCACCGACCACCCCATTGACCTGTGCCGTTATCAGGTGGCCAACTGTTATATGGGCCGGGCCGGTCTGATCAACAGCGGCGGCGCCAGCAGCGGAGAGAGTGACCTGGCAGAAGCGGTGAAAACGGCGGTCATCAACAAACGGGCCGGCGGCATGGGTCTGATTTCGGGCCGCAAGGCGTTCCAGCGGCCGCTCAAAGAGGGCGTGGCCCTGCTGAACGCCATTCAGGACGTGTATCTGGACAAAAAAATCACCATCGCCTGAAACCTCTCTCAGAACTTGTCCTACAATTAAAGGCGCATGGACGGCGGTGTGTCGCGCATACAGCCACGGCCCACAACACAGACACCGGTAACCCGCGCCCAGTCGGACAGTGCCACGGGCGGCGAAGATTTCGCCCAGCTCATTCACCCCATCCTGCCCGAAGAACACCGCAAAAAAGGCCAGGGCCAGAACCAGCCCCTTCCCCCGCCGCCTGTTCTGGCCCAGACCGAAGAAAAAAAATCGGCCCGGCCCCAGGGCGCGCTTTATCCCGATGAAACCTGGCTCGAAGAAGAACCCCCCGGCGGCCACCTGGACAAACGGGCGTGAAAAAAGCGTGTTAGGGCGAAACATAAACAAAAAACCAGTTTTTGGTGGGGCAGGCATCCTGCCTGCCTGAAAAAAAGAACAAAATCTTTATTTGGTTTTTTTACTTTTGAATAAACCCCTCACCCGGCGCTTCGCGCCACCCTCTCCCCATAAAGGGGAGAGGGAACAAGGGGGCCTTTTCCCTTACCAAATTTTCAAGCATGGGCGGTAAACTTCATCATGCCCCGACACCAACGCCTCTTTTTTCACCCCCTTGCCGTCCTGGTGCTGGTGGGGTTCGCCCTTCTGCCCACCGCAGGCTGCAAACGCGACAAACAGGGGGCGGTAGAAGGCGCGCGCATAGACCGCGCCGCCAAGCGGGCCAAGTGCAAAACCGCCCTGGTGGCGCTTCAGGCCACCCTGCCCTCCCTCAAGCTCACGCCCGACCAGCCCCCGCCCACGCCAGAGGCCGTCAAGGCCCTGCCCACCTTTGCCCAGGTGCAGAGCGAGTGCGGCGAGCCCACCGTGCAAATCGAAAACAACGAACCTGTGGTGTACGTGTGGCTGTTTGTGGGCACCGAGGGCCAGTGTTCGCTCACCCTGCGCCAGACCGGCGTGGAGGACGCCTGCAAGGATTGAGGGGTTGTTCTGATGAATTCCCTCACCCCCAAAAAACTCGTCAGGCCCCACAAGTCGCCGTCATTCCCGCGAAAGCGGGAATCCAGTCCAATATAAAAAACCACCTTATTCCCCTCTCCCCTTTACGGGGAGAGGGTGGCCCGCAGGGCCGGGTGAGGGGTTCGACCTAGGCAAAAAACCAAACAGAAATTTGGATTTCTGCTTCTTGTTAAAACCCCTCACCCGGCTTCTGCCTGCGCTGCGCTATGGCAGAAACCACCCTCTCCCCGTAAAGGGGCGAGGGTAAAAATGGCGGCCATTCATGCTTTGGCGCTGGCGAGAAGCCTGTGGCTACGTTATGCGTGTTCCTACTGCCCCTGGGCCAGTGTGTAACCCGCTGCGCCGTCAAAGGTGTAGAGGTTCTCGGTTTTCACGAAATCCAGACCGGCCTTGTCCACGCGGCTGAGCAACGACACCACCTGGGCGTGGGAAACGTTCGCGCCCTCCTGCTCGGCCATGTAGCGGCAGATCCAGGTGTCGGTCACATAAGTTTCCCGTGCGCCGCCGGGGTAAATTTTCTGCCCCCGGTTGCTGATGATGAGCAGCTTCAGGCCTTCGCCATTCAGGGTTTCCATCTTTTTGCCCAGATCGTTGAAATCCGCACCGGTCCACTGCACAAACACGTCCACGCCTTTCAGGTCTTTGCTGGTGGGGGGGTTGTAACTGGCGCTGCCTTTGGTGCTGATGACACTGCCGTCTGATGCCGCGCCCTGAAAATTGGCGGCGGCGAGTTTTTCGGGCTTCTGGCCCAAACGGGCGGCCACGGCCTGGGCGAACTCTTTGGTGCCCACTTTTTGCGTGCTCTTGCCCTCTGCATAAATGTCGTAGGTGTGTACGCCGTCTTCAATAGTCCTGAGCCAGGCGTTCTGCACCCGCTCGGCGGTGTCCACCATGCCCAGGTGAAGCAGCATGAGAATGCCCCCCTGCAACAGACCCGACGGATTGGCCATGTTCTGGCCCGCCCGGCGCGGCGCGCTGCCGTGAATGGCCTCGAACATGGCCACCTGCTCGCCGATGTTGGCCGAACCAGCCAGCCCCACCGAGCCGGATATCTGGGCCGCCACGTCGCTCAGGATGTCGCCATAAAGATTGGGCATCACCAGCACGTCAAAGGCTTCGGGGCTGTCGGCCAGCTTGGCCGCGCCGATGTCCACAATCCAGTGTTCGTTTTCAATGTCGGTGTATTCGGCGGCGATTTCGTCGAACACTTTGTGAAAAAGGCCGTCGGTGAACTTCATGATGTTGTCTTTGCTGAAGCAGGTGACCTTTTTGCGGTTGTATTTGCGGGCGTATTCAAAGGCGTAGCGCACAATGCGCTCGCAGCCGGGCCGGGTGATGAGCTTGATGGCGGCATAAGCCTCTGGCGACTGGCGGTATTCAATGCCCGCATAAAGGTCTTCTTCGTTTTCGCGCACAATCACCACGTCCATCACCGGGTGCTTGGTGTCCACAAATGGGTGCAGCGACCGGCAGGGCCGCAGGTTGCAATAAAGGCCGAATGTCTTGCGGGTGGTGACGTTGAGGCTTTTGTAACCCCCGCCCTGGGGCGTGGTGATGGGGGCCTTGAAGAACACCTTGTTGCGGCGGATGGTTTCAAACGCCTCGGCGCTGATGCCCGCCGTGTTGCCGCTCAGATAAACCTTCTCGCCCACCTCGATGAGGTCGTAGTGGAGCGACGCGCCGGCCTCCTGCAGCACGTGCAGGCACGCGTCCATGATTTCCGGGCCGATGCCGTCACCCTTGGCGACGGTGATAGAAACTGGCGTGGACATGTAAACGACCTCCTTGATATCGGCCACGGAGTATAGAGCAAGCGCGCCGCACGGCGCTTGTCAATTGGGGCGGTTTTTCACGAACCCTGCGATTCGTCAAGGATGGACAGATAACTGCGCACCCGCTCCGGGTCCACGCGGCCCTCTTCAATGGCCTGGGGCAGGGCGCAACCCGCCTCGCCCTGGTGCTGGCAATCGTTGAACCGGCATTTCAGCGCCGCGAACTCAGGAAAACAGAAACGCACCTGCTGGCGGGGGATGTCCCACAGTTTGAGATATTTGATGCCCGGCAGGTCCCACACCCACACGCCGGGGCTGACCTGAAGGCGCACGGGCTGGATGGTGGTGTGCTGACCCTTGCCCGACACACGCCCCAGGTCACGCGTGCGCTGCACCGGGCCGCCCGCCAGGGCGTTGATGAGTGAGCTTTTGCCCACGCCGCTCTGCCCCGCCAGGGCGCAGTCTTCCGCCGCAATCAGCTCTCTCAGACTTTCGATGCCTTCACCTGACCGGGCGCTCACCAGCAACACCGGCACATCCAGGCTTTCATAGAGTTTCTGCCACCGCCGTGCGCTTTCACGCACTGTGTCATCCAGCAGATCGGCCTTGTTCAGCACCAGCGCCATACCGATTCCATCCCACAACGCCGCCGCCAGAAAACGGTCCACCAGCAGATTCTTGAAATCTGGCTCCCGCAGGGTGGCCACCACCACCAGCCGGGAAATCTGCCCCTGCAAACGCCGGAACACCGGCAGACGCGGCCCGCGGGAATCGGCCAGCAGATCCGCCGAGCGCACCATCCGGTTGCCGGCGCGGGACTGCTCCCGCACCAGTCCCTTGAGTTTGTTCTGCGTGCGGCTGTCTTTTTTGGGCGGCATGGGCTTTTCAGGCCATCTCCGCCAACATCTCTGGCCGGGCCTGGGGGCGGACTGGTTCGTCCAACAGGCCCCGCTGGTGCAGGTCCGCCGATAGTTCCCGCATCAGTTCACCGGCCCCTGCCACACACTTCATCTCCATAAATCGCCCCCGCCACAAACTGGCGTGGGGAAAACACCGCAGATACCAGCCATAGTGCTTACGCATCTGCCGCGAACCGTGATCATCGCCATATTTTTCCACCATCAATTGATGGTGCGAGAGGGCGGTGTCCAGCATTTCCCGCGCCGTGGGGGGCAGCGGCAGCGGCTCACCCGCCAGCAGGGCACGGGCCTCCCGAAATATCCACGGATAACCCATGGCCCCCCGCGCCACCAGCACGGCGTCGCAACCGGTTTCGCGCAACATGCGCTGAATATCCGCAGCACAGAACAGGTCGCCGTTGCCGATCACCGGAATCTCCACCGCCTCTTTGAGCTGGCGGATGTAATCCCACAACGCCCGGCCCCCGAACTTGTCGCTCACCGTGCGGCCGTGCAGGGCAATGGCCGAAATGCCCGCCTCCTGCGCCGCCTGGGCCACCTCCAGCACATTGATGTGCTCGTGGCTGGGGCCAAGACGGGTTTTGATGGTGACGGGCAAATCGGTGGCAGCCACGGCTTTTTTGAACACGTCATAGGCC
>CAYJOG010000261.1:2475-4780 GCA_964371695.1 uncultured bacterium | reverse complement strand
GGGTGAGGCGGGGTATTGCCAGAGCACATTGGTGCTCTGGCCCGCCGAACGGGCATCCACGGATGGATGCCCTGGAACCAGCCGCCACGGAGGGCCAATCTTCCAGCGAACACCTGAGCCATTCCGGCAACCCCGGCGCTGCCGCGCCGCTGGTCGCGCCCGGCAGCACCAATGTGCTGCCGCCTTCCCAAAAGACCACCCGCGCCAATTGTAAGGTTTCACGGATGAAACCGACGAACCAGAAAATATAGGCAGGGCAGGCTTTTTTCCAGACGATTCAATGCCTGACGCCGTGCGCAAACATATAAAATTTGCGCCTAGGGGGTGGCGGCAAGGCTGGCCCGGTGGGTCTTTTGATTTGACGCTTTTCTGACGGCGCGGTTGGTGTAAAATCCCTCCCTCTTATGGATATGGAGAAATACGTCCAGGTCACCCAAACCGACAAAGGGGTGTTCCTGAATCTGGAAACCGCCAAGGACGTGGTGGGTCTGCCCGATTTCATGCCGGCCCTGGTGCGGCACCTGCTCACGCTGCCCGTCGAGAATCTGGACCAGGCCGCCGTGCGCGAGGCCGTGGGTGTGCTCTCAGCCAGGGCGCTGGTGGCCCCCCCCCAGCCAGAGCGCAAGGATGGCCGGTTTGTGCTGCTCATGTCGCCCGATGGGCTTGAGGTGCAACTGAGCGTGATTCCCCCCATGCCCGGCGGCAAGATGCCCGAAATCACCGCCGTGCTGGACCGCATTCACGAACTGGGCGCCAGCGACTTTTTGCTGGATCAGGACGCGATGCTGCGACTGCTGCGCAGCACCGAAAAAACCGGTTTCACCGTGGTGGGCACACGGGTGGACATGCAGGCCAAAGTGGACATCGGCAACGACTGGATCGAGGCCTCCCTCACCCTCACCCGGCCCCACGGCGGCCTCACGCTCACGGTGGAGCAGGTGATTGAGGACATCCTGGCCAAGGGCATTGCTTATGGTCTGGACAAGGCCATGGTGGCCGAAATGGTGGCCCAGGGCCGTTTTGAAGAACCCACCGTGGTGGCCCGTGGCATCACACCGGTGGAGGGCCGTGACGCGTGGGTGGAATACACCTTTGACATCGCGCAGCGTCGCGCCCGGCCCACCGCGAACGAAGACGGCACGGTCAACATGCGCGAACTGAACCTGATCGAAAGCGTGCCCATCGGCACGGTGCTGGCCCGAAAAACCCCCCCCACACAGGGCGTGGCGGGCAAAAGCCTGCGGGGCCAGGACGTGGCCGTGCGCGATGGCAAGGACGTGCTTTTCGCCCCCGGGCGGGGCACGGACTACAACCCCAACAACCCCAACGAAATCGTCGCCACGCAGGCGGGCCAGCCCAAGCTCACCGCCAGCCGGGTCACCATTCTGCCTCTGCTGGAAATCAAGGGCGACGTGGATTTCGGCAGTGGCAACGTCAGCTTTCTCGGAGACGTGCGCATTCAAGGCAACGTGCTGACGGGTTTTTCGGTGAAGGCGTCGGGAGACGTGGAAATCGGCGGCGTGGTGGAATCGGCCAGCATCGAGACGGGCGGCAACCTCATGATCAAAGCGGGCGTGGTGGGGCAGGGGCAGGCGGTGATCCACTGCAAGCAAAACCTGAGCGCCCGTTATCTGGACAGCGCCAAGGTGTTTGTGGATCAGGAAGTGAACATTGAAGAAAGTGTGCTCAACTGTGAACTGAGCGCCCTGGGCACGGTGAAGGTGATGGGCAAAAAAGGGGCCATCATTGGCGGCATCACCCGTGCGGCCCGTGTGGTGCAGGTTCGTCAGTTGGGGGGGCCGGTGGGCACCAACACCCGTGTGGAGGTGGGCGGCTCACCCAAAATCTTCAAGGAACTCGAAGAAATGGACCGCCTGACCAAGGACATCGCCCGGCGGCGTGAAGAAATCGAAAAAACCGTGGCCACGCTCAAAAAGCAGAAAGAGCGCGACGGCGAGCTGAGTTTTGACGGTCACCAGAAGTTCATCACCGCCACCCGCAGCCAGTTCCTGATGCTGGCGAAGCTCAAGCAGTTCCAGTTCCAGCGCGAGGCCCTGCGCCAGCAGATGGAGGCTGTGCCCGGCCAGCGGTCTTCGGTGGAAGTCCACGGCAAGTGTCACGGCAACGTGACGGTGGTCATCCGCAACGCCATGCTCAAGGTGATCAGCGAGCAATCCATGGTGCGGTTTGTGGAGCACGACGACGTGATCGAAGCCGCCGTGCTCAGCGCCAAGGGCGCGTGACCGGTTCGCGCCCAAACCTTGTTCCTTTTGGTAGTGGGGCGGGCGTCCTCGCCCGCCTGAAC
>CAYJOG010000261.1:0-2455 GCA_964371695.1 uncultured bacterium | reverse complement strand
GGCCGCCCCCCCCCCCCTAAAAAAAAGCCAAAAAAAAACCTTTTTTTTAAATGGGGGGGGGGGCCCCCCCGCCCCACTGAAAGAGAACAGAAAAAGGTGTGATGTTTTAATTTCAACTGGACTGCCGCTTTCGCGGGAGTGACGGCGGAACAGGTCAGTCCGGCGCGGCGAGGAAAACCGCCCACCACCACCGGCCCTTGTTGTCTTTCACGCCGCCCACGCCGGCCTCGGTGAAATACCCGCTCAGCAGGGCAGTTTTTTTTGGGGACTGGGCCAGCAGCCGCGTCGCCAGCTTGGGTGGCGAGTCTTTTTTGCCGCCATTTGAAATCAGCGCGGTGGCGCTGAACCAGACGTAACCTTCTTCCTGCAAACGGTCAAAGGGGGTGTAACCGTCCAGATTTTTTTCGAGACGGTTGTGTCGCGCCATGGCGGCGGCCTGGGACTGTGCCGCACGGCCCAGCACTTTGCTCTCAGAAAGCAGCCCCAGACCAGCGGCTTTGCGCTCAGGATTCAGCACGGCCAGAAAATCTTGGGTGAAAGCCAGCGTGGTTTGCGCAGACGCAGGCTCGCAAAAACCAATGCCCAGGCAGGCCGCGAGCACCAGCAGGCATCGGCAAAGAAGGGCCGACGCATTCACATGAAATTTATGGAGTAGGCGCGGTGTCCTCACCGCGCTGAGGCAAAACGGCAATGCGGGCATCGCTGCTGCGCCATGTCTGCAAACTTCAAGAGAATGCGCTATGACACCCACCCTTCGCGCTGCATGTCCACCACCAGTGTGGACCAGCCGAAGTCCTCCGCCCCCAGGCCCTCGCCGGTGAGGGGGTTGTAATATTCCCGCAACCCGCTCTTTTGCACCAGCGCCACGCTTTTTGCCGCCAGTTCCCGCGCAAAATCCTTATAACCATAACGCCACAGTCCGCCGGTGAGCATCCAGTTGATGTTCATCCACACGGTGCCGCGCCAATAACCCGTGGGGTCAAAGGCCGGTTCATCCATGGCGGTGGTGGGCACGGGATAATCGGGCCAGAAACGGCTGGTATCGGTGAGTTCCTGCACCACCGCCGCCGCCTCGGTTTTGTCCAGCAGGCCAGCCCACAGCGGCAAAAAGGCAAAGGGTGTGGCCACGTCCAGAAAAGCCCCGCCGGGATAATGGCGGCAGCGGAAACCACTCCCCGGTTTTTTGAGAATCCGCCGGATGGCGCCGCCGGTTTTTTCGGCCCTGTGGTGATATTGCCGCGCCAGGGCTTTTTCTCCCAGCACCTGCGACATTTCGGCCATGGCGCTCAAGTGGGCGTGGTAATAACAGTTCATGTCCACAGCCTTGACCTTGAAGAAACTCGCTTTCGCCATGGTGTGATTGTCATAACCCAACAGGTTGAAGCGCATCATGAGCGCGCCCTTTTGCAGGTCATAAACCCGCCGGTTAAAACGTTTTATGCCAAACACGGTGTCCCACCGGGGGGAGTTGTCGATGCCGCTTTCCCAGGGGTGCCAGATATAAATCAGGCCGTCCCTGTCCACCTCGCGGTGTGTCCGCAGCCAGTGGTCAAAACGGTTCAGCGGCGCGAACACCTCGCGCAAAAAGGACGGGTCAGGATTTGCCGCATAAACCGCCATGGCCGCCGGGGCGATGAGCGGGGGCTGTGTGATGCCGCTGGTGTTCGTGCCCGTGCCGTGTATCAGGCGGTCAAAACGCCAGGTGAAACCGATGTGGGCCATGTTGGGCACCCGGCCATCGGGCCACTGGGCGCTCAACAGTGAGAGCAATTCCCCCTGGGCCTGTCGGGGGTCCAGCCACCGCAGCACCCAGGCGTGGAAACAACTGTCCCACAACCACTGCCAGGGATAGATTTGCGGCGACGGGCAGGTGAAGGTGTGCGTGTGGCCGTCGGTTTGCGCCGTGCGCCGGTTGTGGAGGAGCAGCGCCAGGGCCTTTTGTTCCAGCCGTTGCTGCCCCATGGGGGCATTGTAGCGCCTGCCGTTGGTTGTCAGTTCCCCGGCTGCACGGGGCGGTCCATTTTCAGGTGGGGATAATCGGGGTTGGAAAAATCCACTTCCTTCACCCGCGCCCCGGTGCGGTTCTGTTCTGCTTTCACCTGGATCAGCAGGTCTCTGAGATAGGGGATTTTTTCCATCACGGTGTCCACCCGCCCCAGGCGCACCGGCAGGCCCTCGTTGGTCACCAGCACCACCCGTGCGCCTTTTTCCAGCTCAAACCGGGCCACCTGACCGGGGGTGTAATGTTCACCAGCCTGCACGGCCTTCAGCAATGTTTCCAGGTGACCCACCACCACTTTTTCGCCTATCCGGGCTTCTTTCAGGTTGGTGCCCACAAACTCCACCAGCCGGTCTTTCCACGGCCCCGATCGCACGCTCAGCAGCAGGCCGTCGCGGTCCAGAATGTAATAACGCACGCCGGGGGTGGGGGCCGGTTTGATTTTTTTGCCGTTTT